>CAIXUF010001240.1 GCA_903922535.1 Candidatus Hydrogenedentota bacterium | reverse complement strand
CACCTTCCTCCAGGCCCTGGTGGACGTGATGAAGCAGGAGATCCGCTACGCCGAGAACACGGTCAAGTTCGACGACGCCAGCCTCAAGCGCATCGGCTGGGGCGGACGCGCCGCGGGCGTGGCGCTCGCGCCGCCCGGTCAATGCCGCATCCTCGAAGCGCCCCGCCAGGGAGAGGGCTGGATTTTCCTGGACTGGAAGGAACCGGCCGACGGCGGCGCCGTCGCCACCTACAAGATACAGCGGCGGCTGCGCGCCGGGGGAACCTGGTTAGACGTCGGGCTGGCCATGGAAAGCAAGACCACGCTCACGGAGCAGGAGCGCGGCAAGGAGTGGGAGTATCAAGTCATCGCGGTGAACAAGGCGGGCGAGGGCGCGCCGAGCAACACGGTGATGGCGGTATTGTGAAAGGATGAAGGCTGAAGGACTAGTCCTTTCGACCTTTGCCCTTTGTCCTTGGCGTATACCCTGTTGTGGCGTGGTTTCCAGACCACGCCACTCTTCCGACCGAAGGTCTCCTCTTCCTTTCGCTTTACATCCCCCGCCACGCTTCACTACCCTATTCCCATGGAGACATACCGCATACACGATGACGCGTCCGTCCACTTCGTCACCTACAGCGTCGTGTCCTGGCTGCCCGTGTTTGTAAGTGAACGGGCGTGTCGTTTTCTGACGGACAGTCTCGCCTTCTGCCATGGTCAGAAAGGGTTGCGCATCAACGCCTACGTCATCATGCCGACACACCTGCACGCGATGGTCTTTGATCATGAGCACGATGCGGTCCGCCTTGCCAAGTGCCTCAACGACTTCAGGCGTTACACCGGCCGGGTGCTGGCCGACGACGCCCTCAGAAACCAACCGCCCGTGTTCTCCGAAGTCTTCCGGCAAGCGGCCGGCCCTGACCGACACCGCCGGTTTTGGCAACCCACGCGACATCCCATTGCCGTCCGCACAGAACGCTTCTGAAAACAGAAACTAGATTACATTCATGCAAATCCCGTCCGCAAGGGGCTTGTGCAGTATCCCGAGGACTGGCGATTTTCATCCGCCCGCTATTACGCTACAGGCAACAGTGAGGGAAACGACGTCAACATCACGCAGATGATGTGGTGAAGAGGAGACCTTCGGTCGCAAGAGTGGCATGGTCCGGAGACCATGCCACAACAGGTGCCGACGGCGGCGCCGTCGCCAGCTACAAGATACAGCGGCGGCTGCGCGCCGAGGGAACTTGGTTAGACGTCGGGATGGCCATGGAAAGCAAGACCACCCTCGCCAACCAGGAACGCGGCAAGGAGTGGGAGTACCAGGTTATCGCGGTGAACAAGGCGGGGGAGGGTGCGCCGAGCAACTCGGTCATGGCCGTGCTGCAGTAAAGTGACGGTCGTTTCCCCGCGTTTTCGTCGCGGGAACGCGGGGCTCCGCGCTCAAGTCCAGCGGGATTTGAAAGGGATCTGGCTGTATTGCATAATTGACTACACCTTGTCGCGAGGTTAGTTACCGTCACTGAATCGGAAAGGGGCCCACGATGTCGGATAGTGAAGAACTTGGACGCTCACGAAAGACCACGTCTCCCGCTGAATCGGAAAAGACCGCCGCCGCTGCCAAGAGAGTGAAGGCTGCTGCTATCGAATCGGCAAAGGCCGATGCTGCCATCGGTACCGGCGCAAAGGTTGCTGCTATCGAATCCGCAATGGCCATTGCTGCTGTGGATGCCGGCGCAAAGGCTGTTGCTATCGAATCCGCAAAGGCCATTGCTGCTGTGGATGCCGCCGCAAAGGCTCGTGCTTCCGAATTTGCAGAGGCCAATGCTGCTATCGACGCCGCCACAAAGGCTCATGCTTCCGAATTTGCAGAGGCCAATGCTGCTATCGACGCCGCCACAAAGGCTCATGCTGCCAAATTTGCAAAGGCCGATGCTGTTTTCCGT
>CAIXUF010001239.1 GCA_903922535.1 Candidatus Hydrogenedentota bacterium | reverse complement strand
TGGATGGGCGGCCTGCGCAAGCGCAGCAACGTGCGCGTGTTCATGTGAGTCGCCGCATCGTCCGGGTCCGTGCATGCTGTCCCGCACGCTGAAAATGGCTTTCTGGGTGGCCTACGACCACCTTGGGAAACTTATCCTGGCGAATCTCGTTTCTACGGCCCTGTGCGCATTGCCCTTCATCGCCGTGATGCTTGCCGCGCCCGGCCTTTCAGACGCCGTCTTCTTGGGCGTTCTTCTGGCGGCGGGCACCGTGGCGTTTCTGGCCTGGTTTTCATGCGCCGTTGCACTGGCCTGGATGGTGCGCGGGCTGATAGAGACGCGGGACGGTTCCGTCGGCGCGTTTTTCACGGGACTTCGCGGTTTTGCCCTTCGCGGTGTGGCCCTTGGGTTGTGCTACCTGCTGGCGGGCGCATGTCTGCTCAGCAGTGTGTGGTTTTACGCCTCCCGCGTGGGGGGCGCGTATCCGGTCGTTGGTTATGGCCTGAGCGCGGTTGCGCTCTGGGCGGGTGTGTTCCTCGGCCTGACGGCGCTGGCCGCGCCGCCCGCGATGGTCCACAGGAACCTGGGGCCTTTTGCGGCGATTCGGCTTGCGGCGTTGCTGGCGGTTGACAACCCGCTGTTCTTTGCGGGCGTGGCTCTGCACTCGGCGCTGATTGCCGCCGTTGCGGCGGTCGTGCCGGTGCTGCTGGCGTGCTTTGCAATGGCGCCCCTCGTGGTGCTGCAGTGCGCCGCCTACGAAATGCTTGCCCGCAGGTACGCCGCAGTGGAGGCCGCCCGGGCCTCCGGCGCGCTGGCGCCGGGCTGTCGCAGGCCCGTGCGGGTTGATTTTGACGACGCAAATGATGATTATCTTAACCGGGGATTCCGCGACATGCTGTTCCCCTGGAAAGGATAATCACGGGGGTGCCGCCGGGCGGCGCCTCCCTGGTGAACGGGCGTTGCGCCAAGGGCGTGCGCCAAATTGGACAAACACAGCAGGAAGGATTTGAACGACATGACGAGAATTACCGGCATTGAAGCCCGCGAAATACTGGACTCGCGCGGCAACCCCACCATTGAAGTCGATGTGCACCTCGGCTCCGGATTCATGGGCCGTGCGGCCGTTCCCTCCGGCGCCTCCACGGGCGAAAACGAGGCGGTCGAGCTGCGCGACGGTGACAAGAAGCGCTACCTCGGCAAGGGCGTGACCAAGGCGGTCTCGAACGTGAACGACGTGCTCGCCCAGGAACTGCTCGGGATGGACGCGCTCAACCAGCGCGAGATCGACGAGACCATGATCCGCATCGACGGCACCAAGAACAAGGGCAAGCTCGGCGCCAACGCGCTGTTGGGCGTGTCGCTCGCCGTCGCCAAGGCCGCCGCGGAGACGCTTGAACTGCCGCTCTACCGCTACATTGGCGGTGTAAACGCGCACACCCTGCCTGTGCCCATGATGAACATCCTCAACGGCGGCAAGCACGCCGACGGCACCGTGGACTTCCAGGAGTTCATGGTCATGCCGACCGGCGCGCCCACCTTCCGCGAGGC
>CAIXUF010001238.1 GCA_903922535.1 Candidatus Hydrogenedentota bacterium | reverse complement strand
GCCACGAACAGCGCGCCGCCGACCGGGGAGAACGCCATGAGCAGCAATAACGACACGTCAACACCGGTGGAAATCAACAACCTGTCGCGTCGGTTCCGCAAGAAACAGGCACTGGACAAGGTCACGCTCAACCTCCCGCGCGGCGTGGTGTTCGGCCTTGTCGGCGAGAATGGCGCGGGCAAGACGACGCTCATCAAGCACCTGCTCGGCCTGTTGCGGGCAGAATCCGGCGCCGTACGCGTCTTCGGCATGGACCCGGTGAAACAGCCTGTGCAGGTGCTGGCGCACATCGTCTATCTGTCCGAGAACCGCGACCTGCCCAATTGGATGCGTGTGGGCGAGCTGATGCTGTTCACCCGCGCGTTCTTCCCCGACTGGGACCCGGCCTATGCCGAGGAACTGCGCAACACCTTTGACCTGGACCCCACGGCAAAAGTGGGCACGCTGAGCCGGGGCCAGCGCGCCCAGATGGGGCTCTTGCTGGCGCTGGCGCACCGGCCCGACCTCCTGCTGCTCGACGAGCCGTCTTCCGGCCTGGACGCAGTAGTGCGTCGTGACATCTTGTCGGCAGTCATCCGCACCGTGGCGGACGAGGGCCGAACCGTGCTGTTCTCGTCGCACCTGCTGGACGAGGTGGAATATGTCGCCGACCATGTCGCATTTCTGCACGAGGGAAAGCTGGTGTCGAGCGGCCCGCTCCAGGACATCAAAGCACAATACCGCTCCTTCACGCTCCACTTCCCCACTCCCTGCGACAAGCCTCCACACCTCGACGGCGCCCTTGCCTGGGAAGGGTCGGGTTTGGAATGGACCTGTCTGTGCGAAGGCGGCGTCGAAGCGGGCCGGCACGCCTTGGCCTCGCTCAACACCACCATCGTGGAAGAAGCGGAGCCGTCGCTCGAGGAAATCTTCGTTGCGCGCGTCGCGGGCAAACGCAACCGCCGCGCCCTTGCCGACAAGGAGGGGTGAACCATGAGAGCATCCAGCCGCGCCATGTTGTGGTATTTCTGGCGGTTGTCGCGCCTGAATATCCTGTTGCTCATCATGTTGAGCCTTGCCGCCGCCTTATTTGTCCGGGTGGCGCAAGGGAACCTTCCGAGCTCCCCTTTTGCCTACATCAATCTCATTGTTCAAGTGCTGCTGCTCACTGGGTTTAGCGGCTGCCTGTTCATGTTCGGCACGGACAGGTCTTTCCTGCCCCACCCCGCCTTGCTGACGCTGCCCATGAGTACGTCCCGGTACTTGCGCCTCTTCTACGGCTACGTGATCACCGTTACAATCGCCGTATCCTGCGCGGCCACCGCCGTTCACATTCAGCTCTTCGGAGACGTCCTTCAAAAAGAAGTGCCCAAGGTAGTGATATATTATTGGCAACTGCCCTTGCTGTGCACGGCTTTGGCCTGCCTGATGCAGAGCCTGTTCCACCTGTCTGGTATCAAGAACGAATTTCGCGTCATACCCACAGCCATTGCGATGGAAGTCCTGGCTTGGCGTTGTATGATGCCCGTGATCGACCTTGGGCACGACAGCACTCATGGACTTGTGAATGTCGCCATTCTCGCGATCCTGTTCGCATGGGCCTGTTCGTACAATTCATTGGTCGTGCACCGGAACGGCCGCGAGCGCGGCGGCATCACCGCGCTGTTGGAAATGCTCTCCCTGGGCCGTGGCCGCACACGAACCTTCTCCTCCCCTAACAGGGCGTTGTTCTGGTTCGGCTGGCGCAGATACGGCCGCATCTTTCCGCTGTGGGCCTTGTCGCTGAGCCTGATCGGGGTGGCCGTGATCGGAACGCTGGTACTGTTGCACCCCGATCCCGCCATCAAATCCAAGGCCGTCGCTCTCGCTGCGGCCGCCACCTTCTCCATACCCGTGCTGGTTTTCGGCGCCGCGTTCCTTTGCCACATTCTGCTGCTAATGCGCACCCATGAAGACCTGTTCGGGCCAAGCCGCGGTTTCTTCCTCACCCTGCCCGTGCGCAGCGCCGCCCTTGTCCGTGGCCGCGCTCTGGCCACGGCTCTTTCCGTCCTGCTGGTTATGGCGGCAGGAACAGCCTTGCTGCTCGTCCTGGCACGGACAAACCCGGTTTCACGGGATCTGGCCCCGCGATTTTTCCTAATGGTGCCCCTGTTCGCGCTTGGCCTGTGGCTGATGCTTTGGTTCGGACTGGTGGCTGCCGCCGGCTATCTGGCCCTGCTTCCAGTAATGCTCGGCATCACGATCCTGGGCGGCAGCGCGGATCTGAGGTTAATTGCCGCCGCGGTGGCGGTTGTAAGCGTTGTCTCAACGATTCTGTTTCTAATCAGGGGAATTCGTCAGACGCTGTTGGACCGCGTTGATCTGCTTCTCTTTTTGGCAGCCTGCCTGCCCACCCTGATCGTCGTGGCGCAGATACAGAAGTATAGTTTCCTGGACCCGCGATTCTACCTGATTACGCTCGTTTCCTTCTGTTTGCTCCTCCCGGTGGCCCTGCCCTTCATTGCCGCACCGGTCTTGATGCACTGGATTCGGCACCGGTAAAATGAAGGGTGAAGGGTGAAGGGTGAAGAACACACTGGACTGATTCAGTTCTCGGAAACGACCGTTCGTGACGGGTGGATGTCGCTGCGGAGTTCCGGAAACTGGGACAGGGCTGTTGCGAAGCACAGCAGAAGGCCGCTTCCCAGAACGGCCCACTCAAGCGTGGTGACCGGCTTGAGTGCGGGGCCGTTTTGGCCGAGATGCAACAGGAGCCGGGACTCCTGAATGCGACCCGTGCGCGTGGCGACCAGCAGGAAAATGAAGACGAACGAACACAGCGCCGAGAACAGGCTGGGAATGGCAATCCATCGGGATAGCACCTTCCTCCGGCTGAACGGAAGATGCAGTCCAAAACTGGCGCTCAATATCATTTGGCTGAAGAAAGCCACCCCTGCGGTGATGTAGTGTGCCGTGCGCGTGCCATCCTGTGATGTAAAAACGCCGATGCCCGCCATGGCGAGGGTGGAAATGACGCCAATGGCCGCAATGGCATAGGCGGGAAGGCTGTTTATGCGGCGGCTCGTGCCAACAATAAACAGCGCCATGCACACCCCACTGGCGATAATGCCGGCATTAAACGCTCCCGCCCACGCGGACCGGGACGGGTCGCCCAGGTCAGAGACGGCCTGTCGAAGGAAGGAATACCCCGTCCCATTATGGCCGACATAGTGCAGCGCGGCCAGGAACGCGCCAAGCAGGACGGGCATCGGCCCCAAAAGACCCAACCAGGGTGTGCAGCGTTTAATGAGTTGATCCATGTCCAGCATCTTGGACTATTGTGGATCAAGGGTGCAAGCGCAAGTTCTGGTT
>CAIXUF010001237.1 GCA_903922535.1 Candidatus Hydrogenedentota bacterium | reverse complement strand
GCAGGTTCACATCCTCAATCTCTTTCTGCGTGCCTGTGGCGACGGCAATCTCCGATTCCGGCACCTTGTGGTCCGCTAACAGGCAGGCGCGCACGGCCTCCACCGACAGCGTGTCGCCCGCCTTGCTGTGCGGCTGGGCCTGCACGAGCACAATGGGGCGGATGTACTCGCCCGTCTGCTGCCGCTCCATCTGGGCACGCTTCTCAAGATTCCGCTGGCAGGCTACCGCATCGCCCAGCAGATCCTTCCAGTTCGTTTGCGTTTCCAGCCGGATCGGCATTTTGATCATGTGCTCGGCTTTAAGTTCGGCGGCGGACACGCTGTGCAGGACGTTGCTCGGGTTCTTCTCCTTATGCGGCGTCGCCGTGAATTCCAGGATGCATGACGGGTTGAACCGGGCCAGGGTTGTAAAGGACAGTTCCCCGCGTGCGTTATGCGCCTCGTCCACGATCACAATGGGACGGCGCAGGCAGAGCACATTCGCCAGCGACCGTATCGGTGTGCCGTCCTCGAAGCGTTGCAGGCGCGGGATCACTTCGGGCGGCAATCCCTCAAAATGATGCTTGAGCGCTCCCGCGTCCTCATAGACCTTCCGATCCTCAATCTCTTTCACCCGTGATGCCTGTATGGTGGACACAATCACTGTTGTCTGCGCGTCCAGAGCGGCGCGGGTGACATACAGCGCCTCCGAAATGTCCAGCACCTCGACCGCGCCGCAACTCGCCTCCATCGCCTGACGATAAGGATGGCTCCGGTCCCGCAGCGCCTTGCGCGTTTGCTCCCGGATGGCATTCGACGGCACCAGCCACAATACGACCGGATGTTCGGCGTGCAGCAGATCGCGGGCGGCGATGGACACGGCATGGCTTGCCACCAGCGTCTTGCCGCCACCCGTTGGGATGCGCAGGCAAACATAGGGCAGATCGGGAAGGCCCTCCACTGCCTGATAGGCGATACCTGTCCCCATGTTGCGCTTTGTGGCCGCATAGAAGGCCGTGTTGGCGTCGTTTGTATTAGCGCATTCAACGAAGTAGCCGCGCAGGGCGTCGAGGGATCGTTGCTGATATTGTTTCAGTTCGAGCATCAGTCGATCCTCACATCATAGGGAATCTGGCGAAAGGTAATCCGCTCCCGTCTGAGCCGTTCCGGTCCGACCCGGCAGCCTGTTCCGAACACAACTTTTGGCCCGCCGTGTGCTGGCAACAGATCCAAGACCGCACGGGTCAATACATTGCCGCCCTGCGGTGTCTTGTCCCCGAGAATACCGTTGAACAGAAGGTAGATGGCGACCCCATTGTGCACGCCGAGCAGCGGCGTCTTGCCGTTCTTGCGCTTGGGCAATGGCACCCCCGTCTCCACAAAGAAGACGTGTGCCGCAAGGTCCGCAAAGCGCAAATCTGATCGGATGTCGCCGGTCTCGTCGAACAGCGGCTCGCCGAGCGTCGCAAAGCGGAATCCCCCGCCCAGCGATGCCAAGGCTGCCGTGTTGCCGTTGTTCTTGGTTTGCACGCCCCCAAGCACTGCCTTGGAGATGCGCGGGACAGTAACGCTCTTGCAGATTTGCTCATCCATTTCCACAAGCAAGAATCGGCGGCTCCCGCCGTCTTCTTTGTTCGCTTCCAGCACAGCATGGCCTGTGGTGCCGCTGCCCGCAAAGGAGTCCATGACAATGTCTTCCGGTCCGGTCGCCACTTGCAGAATACGTTTAAGCAAGCGGAGTGGCTTAGGCGTGATGAAGACAGATGCTGAATCGTTGAAGTCTACAAAGGCAAGAAGTTCCTTTTTCGCCTCCTGCGTGTGCCCTACTTCTTGGTATGTCCAGAGGGTTTGCGGAACGACGCCCTGTTTAACTTCCGAGAGGAATCGTTTTATTTGGGGAATGGAGTTCCCGTCACGACCCCACCAGATTCTCCCATCGGAATTCAGTTCCCTGAAATTCTCTTCAGAATATCGCCAGTATGATCCTTTTGGCGGACCGGTAATCAGTCGTCCGGATGGGCAACTGATAGGGTATGTGCCAAGACTATAAGGATTTCGTGCGGACAAATCGCTG
>CAIXUF010001236.1 GCA_903922535.1 Candidatus Hydrogenedentota bacterium | reverse complement strand
GCGGATGCACGGGCCACACGCCCTACATCGATTTTGCCTACCCGACCAAGGGTTACCAGTTTGCGACGAACGGCATTTCGCTCGCCGCGCTCGTGGACCGTTTCCTGATGTGCCAGGACACGCCGGACAAGAAGTACCTCCGGGAACTCTATCCTATGGTCAGGAAGTGCATGGAGTGGACCGTGCGGCTGCGTTCCACGCCCGAATACGGGATTGGCGAACGGATCATTTCCATGCCCGACAAGAACGAGGGCACCGAATGGTTTGAAGCCCCGGAACCGGGCTGGTGCGGAATGACGGCCCATGTCGGCGATTTGCACCTGGCCCAACTGCGCATCACCGAGCGCATGGCCCGCCAGGCCGGAGACAACCCATTCGCCGACCAGTGCGCGGAATGGACCAGGGCCGCGCTGGAGGCCATGGACAAACAGCTTTGGGACCCGCGCGGTTTCTATCTGAACTACGCCGAACCCGAAACGCAGCGCAAGTCCGATCTCGTGTTCGGTTACCAGCTTGACGGTGAGTGGATCATCGACCACCACGGCCTCTCCCCCGCGCTGCCCGAGGACAAAGTCCGCACGACCCTCGACACGATCAAGCGCTGCAACATCGCCGTGACCAAGTACGGCGCGGTGAACTATGCCAACGCCGACGGCACCCCCGCCGTCATCAAGGGTTACGGCACCTACAGCTACTTCCCGCCGGAAGCGCTTATGCTCGCCATGACCTACATGTACCGCGGCCAGCCCGAGTTCGGCATCGAACTCGCCCGCAAGGTCTGGCAGAACCTCGTGTGCCTTCAGGGCTACACGTGGGACCTGCCCAACATCATGCGCGGCGACGTGGACACCGGGGAGCGCACCTTCGGCAACGACTATTACCAAGACATGATACTGTGGTCATTGCCCGCCGCGCTGGAAGTCAAGGACCTGGGCGCGCCGGCAAAGGCCGGCGGGCTTGTGGCGCGCGTAATCGCCGCAGCCAGGGGGGAACAACAATAGGCCCAAAGGCGGCGGTTGGCTGGCAAGAAAGGGTCAAGAATCCTCGACCTTCATGGACGATATGGACGGGATGGACGGGATGGACACGCGTGCGAATTAAACAGGGAGGCTAAGTCCATATCGTCCATAGTGTCCATGCCGTCCATAGCGTCCATATCCTGAACCTGTCGGGTGCGCACATCCTTGGACATCCCCACAAACACAAACAGCGCCGAGAACTTTTCGCTCTTGGCACTGTCTGATTGGTTTCATGGTGCCCGAGGCGAGACTTGAACTCGCACGCCTTGCGGCACCAGATCCTTAGTCTGGCGTGTCTGCCAATTCCACCACCCGGGCGGGTGTCTTTCGACGCGCGAATAATACCGGATGGAGCGGGTCGGTTGCAAACCGATTGCGCCTATTCTCGCCCAACGCACGCAAAAGAGGAAAGTCCTCTCGAAATGCCCGTCCCTCCCATGCTACCTTCTTGCTCAGAGGTGTCATGCCATGAAAAAACCGAAAAGCGGACAGTACTTTGACATGCAGGACGGACTCATCAGCATGCTGCGCATGTCGCTCATCAAGGCCACCGGCGCCGACATGGGCGAGGCCATGCAGAAGCCCTTCATCGCCGTGGTCAATTCACACACCGATTTGAACCCAGGCCACATGCACCTGCGCACACTGGCGGAACGGGTCAAGGAGGGCGTCATCGCCGCGGGCGGGCTTCCCTACGAGTTCAACGTGCCGGCACCCTGCGACGGCATGGCCGAGGGCCACGAGGGCATGCGCTTTATCCTGCCACAGCGCGAACTCATCGCCAACATCGTCGAAACCCACGTGCGCAGCATGATCTTTGACGGCATCGTCCTCATCGCAAGCTGCGACAAGATCATCCCCGGCATGATCATGGCCGCCGCGCGCCTTGACCTGCCCGCCATTCTGCTGACCGGCGGTGCCAACGCCTGGCAGGTGCGCCATACCGTCGGCTACACCGGCAGTGTCGATTTCAAGGACTATGCAGGCACGCCGAACGCGCTGTCCTGCTGCACCGCCGCATCCTGCGGCGCCTGCGAGGTCATGGGCACCGCCAACACCTTCCAGTGCCTTGCCGAGGCCATGGGGCTGACCCTGCCCGGCACGGCGAACATCCCGGCATTCCACACCGACAAGCTCATCGCCGCGCGCGAAACGGGCAAACGGATCGTTGCCATGGTGGAGGAGGAACTGACCTCCAACAAGATTCTCACCCAAGACGCGATCATGAACGCCGTCAAGGTGGATCTCGCCATCGGCGGTTCCACCAACTCCACCCTGCATCTTCCCGCCATCGCCCACGAGTTGGGTTATGAACTGCCGCTCTCTGTCTTCAATGACTTGAACCGCAGGATTCCCACGCTCCTCTCCATC
>CAIXUF010001235.1 GCA_903922535.1 Candidatus Hydrogenedentota bacterium | reverse complement strand
TCGACACGGTATGGCTGGGCGCGGCGGCGGCCTCGTCGGAGCAATTCTCCTGGACGGTTCCGTCCTGGGTGACACCGGCCAGCACCTGCAAGATCCACCTGATCTCCGGGGACAACAACGCGATAGAGGACCTGAGCGACGGCGCGTTCACGATAGCGCCATAATCAGTATATTCCAGCACACCATTGCGCTCCTCAGACCGCTATTGTGGGCGAATCGTTGCAGAACGTCCAGTGGCGCCGAGGTTGCTTTTGAGCCGTCTGCGGCGCTGACAGCGCCAACAGCGGCGCGGAGACTCCGCTTTTGAATTCTACTCACGGGTTCTGGCACGGACCAATGTGAATCCGGAGGTGACCGAAGGGAAGCTCCGGAAAGGTGTTGTCTATGATGTTCAACCCTGAAATGGGTTGAATGTGAAAGCGTATGGGTACGCGCGGGTTCCACATTCAACCCGCGTTGGGGTTGAAGATGACGGCCAGACGCTCTCACTCCTTTTCACACTGATCGCAACCCCCGTGGCGTACAGCTTGTTTGACGATCAGTCAGTCCGATACCGGCGATTGGTGCATGGCGCTGAAACCCCTGTGACCGGCACCGTTCCCGGAAAGGGGTGATGCGGGGAGTATAGGCGAAACGTCCGCCGCGGGTCCGCCTCCTGTCAGGGGGAACCTGCTGGCCCTGCCCGCCCCTCGGGCAGATGTCCCCCTGAACAGCCGGAGAAAGAGGGCATGTTTTTCCAAAATGGCCGTCGCGGCACGTTGGGCGCATGGCATTTTCCGGCATTGCCTCGTCTTGCTGAAACACGGCGCTACGAACGCAGTTCCCATCCGGAGGGGCCTTTCGCAAAGACAAACGTCTGCTTTCCCGACACCCCGATGCGCCGGGTTTCCGCGGGAGTTTTCACCAGCAGGGTAATCGCCAGGGGTGTCTCGGCGGTGAAGGGCATGATCCCGTCAGGGGTGGCGCTCCATTCAACGCCTATTGTCAACCCGTCATCCCTGCCCGGAAGGGGAACCCTGCCGGAGGCATGGCTGAGGCTGCCGGGATTCAGCGTCCACTCGAAGCAGTTTGGACCCAGGTCAAACCGGGGGGTCAGGCCCAGGGCATACCGGGTGAGCTGCCAGGTGGGGCATCCCGCCCATTGGTGGCAGTGGCTCCAGCGGGTGTCGAACACCTCAATCCAAGTGGTCCGGTCCTCCTCCAGCATCCATCCCCAGCACTTGCGGTACTGGTCCAGCACAAAGTCCATCTCGCCGCGCGCGATGAGTTCGGGCATGGCGTAGTGCGCGAAGTAGGGCGTGATCAACCGGGGCTGCGCCGCCGCCGGATCGCTCAGGCGCGGCGCGTCCGGCTCGTTGGGGAAGCAGTCGAGCATGTGCCGCTTGATGTATTCGACGCAGTCCTTTTCCCCATCGCCCGTGAAGAAACCGAGCCGCAGCCCGAGCACGGCGCGGTGATAGCCGATCTTGTCCCACTGCGGCCTGCCGTCTTCCTGCTGTGCCGCGAACCATGCGTCCAGCAGGGTCTTCATCCCGTTGGCCTGTTGGGTGTACTCTTCCGCCCGGTCTTTCTTGCCCAGCGCCTCACACCACCGGATCATGTCGCGCAGGGCGGCGTAGTAGTGCAGGTTGACGGCCATGTCGGACTTGCCGTCATTGGGCACATAGCCCCAGTCGACAAAGCCCCAGCCGAGGTCGCCGCTTAGGCCCTCTTTGCCCAGCGCCCCGCGGAACGCGTCGAAGTTCTTCTCCGCTGCGGGAAACAGCGCTTCGAGCAGTGTGCGGTCGCCCGTCAGTTCCCAATAGTGGATGCAGGCGCTCACCCACTGCGCGGCGTAGGTGGTGAGGTAGGAGCCGCCGCCGGGGCACAGGCCGGAGATGAGTCCGTCTTTGCGGGCGCACTGGGCGCACTGCACCAGTCCGCGCCGGCACAGGCGCAGGTCGGTGTAGGCCACGGCCGCAATGTTCATGCCCACCGACACCACATCACCCGCCCACTGGCCGCGCTCGCGCGTGGGGTTGTCGATCAGGGAATCCTCGGCGCAGGCGCGGTGGGTCTCGACACCGGTCATCCAGATACGGTCAAGCAGCGCGTCGCCGCTGCTGAATGCGCCCTCGGGCACGCCGTAATAGCAGCGTTCCATGTAATTTTCCTGGACAAAGCGGATCGCGGTCGGCGGCGCAATCACGTGGATTTCCATGTAGCGGCCGCCCCTGGGCGCGAGGGGGAAAAATTCCTGCATGCCGCCGCGGGCAACGAAGTGATCCAGGTTGCACGAGTCGCTCGCGGACAGTGTGATCCAGGGCGACACACGGCCGTGGCTAAGCGTCTCGCTGTAGGCAAACTCGACGACAGCCCCCGCCGGAAGGTCGAGCGTGAAGCGGGGGCGGCCCAGCCGCACCCGGCCCAAGTCATAACGGCGCCATTCGCCCTGCGCCGGCAGCTCGCCGCAGACCAGGTCGCGCAGGAAGAAGCGCGCGGAGGGGTTGTCCTTCTCATAGCCGTACACTTCGGCCAGCGGCCCCGTCTCCATCGCGGCGAGTTTGTGCGTGATGGGGTGCAGCTCTGCGGTGCTCAGCGGCTTCAGTTCGCCCAGCGCGATCTTCTGCGGCACGGGGCCGGCCCAGGGCGCATCGTCATAGGGGGGCATCTTCCAGCCGGCGGGCACCTGGCGCGTGTCGCACCATTCGATCCAGCCGAACTGCTCGTTGACGCGGCGCAGCTTTTCGGCATAGCCGCCGATGCGGCTGCATTTCCAACGGACCGGAATCTCTCTGCCGCCGTCTGCAAGCGCGCACTGGAAGAAGGGCGGAAGATTCTCCAGCATGCGCGTGGAAACGCCCTCGCAGTGCACCTGCGCGGCGAGCACGTGTTTGCCCGCGCCAAGCTTCAGGCGAGCGCTCTGGTATTCGGGGTGATCAATGGGAAAGCGGGCGGGGCCTTCGGACAGGTAGTCGCCGTCCATGGACAGCACAAACCACGAACAGCCGAGGAAGCGGAGATCAAGTTCCGTGTCTTTGGCCAGTTCAAAGCCGCCGCGGAACGCGACGTGATAGTCCGCGTCGTCCGCCTTGACTTTAGGACACCACATGGGCTGCCCCAGCGGGGGGGCGTCCGCCGCCCGGGCCATGCCGGAACATGCCGCGCATCCGAGGAGGGTAAGGAATAGAAAGCCTCTCATTGCTCCGCCTTTCGCTGTGCCGGTTCATCCATCCGCCACACAAAGCGGTGCGCGGTGCGCGCGTCGCCGGGTGTGTCGAGGGGAAGGGTGTACGTGATGTTCCAGGTCTGCGATGCCGTGTCGAAATCGGCCTGCCACCAGTCGCGGCCCGCCTTGGAGGACTGGTCCACCGCTGCCAGCGTGCCGTCATCGTTCTTGGAATAGAGTGTAAAACCGCGGTTGGCGCGCGCCCCGCGGATCGTGATCGGCGTGTAGCCGACCCCGCCGGTGACGCTGAATTCCGCCTGTTCCCCCTGGTCCGCCGCAACGCGCACGGGCCAGGTCTGTTCGACCTTGCCGACGGCGGCCTCGATGGAGACATTCGCGCCGACGGCCTCGCGAAGGGTCAGTGCCCAGGGCTCCGCATGGGTCTTCAGCGCGGCGATCATGTTCTGGTTGGGACCGTAGTAGTCGTCGGCCCGCTGCGGCAGCACGAGGAACTCGATGGTGGCCTCGACGTAGTCACCGGATTCGAGGCGATCCAGATCCTTCGGCGGGGACAACTCAACCAGCGCGCCATCCCAGCCGTCCTTGCTGCCGTAGACGGAATAGCAGGGCACGGGGCAGTCCCTGCCGCCCAGTTTGGCCTTCCAGTCACGGACGATGAACGCCTTGTCGCCGAGCGCGCCCTGGTCATTGGGCGGGAAGGGTCGCGGGGTGTCTTTGTTTATCTCGTACATTCCAATCCAGGGAAACGCACCGCCCAGCGCTTCACCGCGCCGGCTGTAGCTGTGGCCGCCTTTCTTGGGCTCCCAGCTCTCATCGAGCCCCTTGATGGACCCGCGTGCAATGCGTCGGAAGGAGATGTCGTTGTAGCGGTCCGCGCCGAGTTGGAAAAAGGCGATCCGGTCGATGTCCTGCACCTGTTTTGCCACGCGGTAGCGCAGCGTGTACAGCGCGCGCACATGGTCGTCCACACGCCACGTCTGGGTGCGCACGCAGGACTGGATGGCGCCGTCGGGCGTCTCGCCCGCATAGCTCACGTCGGAAAGGACGGGACCGTAGCTGCTGTAGAGCGTCTTCTGTCGACGCAGAAACTGGCGCTTGGGCTGGTCCTTGAGGAACAGCGTCAGGAAGTCGCAGCCGCCGACGTTGTGCGTCCAGCTCCATTGCGTCTTGGCCTTGTCGCCCATGCCCCAGACCATGAGCGGGCGGATGTCGTCCACCATGGAGCGGGTCAGGTTCACGTCGGGGTCGTAGGTGATGCTCTCGCCGAAGGAGCCGATGGCCATTTCGTCCCACAACTGGTTGCCGCCGTAGCCGACCAGACACAGTTGCGCGTGCGACACGGCGGGCACGCCGCCCCAGAAGCCATAGGCCAGATCGAACTCGAAATCGAGCGGCGCGCCGGGGGCCGCGTCCATCATGGTGAGCCCGTGAAACCAGCACGGCGTGGTGTGCCAGTTCTTGGAGATCTGCACGGGCAGGCCCAGCGGCCAGCCCTCACTGTCGCGCAGCACGGGCGACATTCCCGTGATGGGAAAGCCGCCGCCGGCCTTGGCGAAACTGAGCCGGACCGTGGCCGCTGCGGCGGCGCTGTTGTTCACGGCCACCCGCACCTGCTCCATCGTGTTCAGATCGTTGTTGTCGCCGAGCAGCACCTGCCACCAGCCCCGCACGGGATCGTAGGCCGTGGGCAACGGACCGGTGTAGGGGGCCATGCCCTCGGCGCTGACGCGGAGCTCGCCGCTTATGCCCGTGGCCATCTGCCGCGCCTCGCGCAATGTGGCGGCGCGCACATCGGCGGCGGGAACCACCACGCAGGCGAAGCTTTGCTGCGCCGGCGCGCGAAACGTGAACGGGTCGGTCTCCAGGATCAAGCGCCCATCCTCGTTCCGCCGCACGTGCTGTCCCGCACCGGAAACGCACACAATGGCGATGCCCTCGCCCTGCTCGTTGCGCATCAGGATCGCGCGGTCGTTTTTGTCTTGAACGGGCTGCCAGGTGTCGTCGTCACCAAGCACTTCGACAATGGAATAGGTGTCGGGAACCTTGAGCAACGCCGCCAGTTTCACATCTTTCCGTTCTGACAGGGGCAAGGCCGGAATTTCACGCCAGGAGAACTTGGCCTCCAAGGACATCCGATCGGGCCAGCAGTACCCGTCAATCCAGGCGCTCGCGCCTTCCAGCCCCGCGCCGGACGCCTGCCCGCCAATCTGCGTCACCGGAAACTGAAACTGTTGCAGGTATTTGCCCACATGCTGCAGGCGCATCTGGTCCGGCGTGCCCGCGCCGGAGACCATCGGAAAAGCGTGGCCGTTCCAGATGACGGCCAGGTCGAGTTCGGCGCTGGGTAGCGCGTTCAGCAGGTCATTTCCCTGCATCGCGGCCTGCACGGCCCCCTCGGGCGGACGCAGCGGCCCCAGCCGCGTGACGCGTCCGTTCGACGCGTCCACCAGCATTGCGTAACAGTTGGTCTGCACTGCATAGCGGATGACAGGGTCCTTCTCGTCGCGCCGCCACCCGTGGGGGTAATAGCCGAAGGTGTGGTCATCCGCATGCGCCAGCGCCTCAGCGGGCACCGGCGCGGCAGGAGCGGGGAGAACTGAAATAAACGCAGTCATTAAGGTCAGGAACATCGGCAGGACGGATCGCTGTGTCGTTTCAGTCATGATGCGGTTTCCCATGGTGATTGTGCCGGGGCGTTACCGCACACAGTATACGGAATGGGACGCATGTGACAAATGGGATGGGTGCCTTAATCGCCGGATCAAGAAAATGCCCGAATGGCCTGCATTTGAAGATTGTGCGGCCTGGGTGCCCGTCAAAGACAAGGTTGATGGGAATTGTTTCAGGCACCAACGGGGTGAAACTGCCTTGTCGGGCGGCGTCGTCCTTCCCCGCCGGGGACCCGGAGGTGGAATTCAAATGCGGCGTCTTCGCGCCGCTGTCGGTGTTGTCAGCGCCGGGGACGACTCGACAGCAACCCCGTCACCACTGGACTTTCTGCCGCGATTCGCCCGCAACAACGATCTGAGGCGCGCAATGGCGGGGTGAAATATGCGGATTATGGCGCTATCGTGAATGTGCCGTCGCTGATGTCCTCTATCGCGTTGTTGTCTCCGGAGATGAGGTGGATCTTGCAGGTGCTGGCCGGTGTCACCCAGGAGGGGACCGTCCAGGAGAACTGTTCTGCCGAAGCCGCCGCCGCGCCGAGCCATACCGTGTCCAGGCTGTCCACGTTCAGCAGGACCGCCACCGCGCCCGTCACATTGGTCTCGGTCCATGTCACAACACAGCGTTGGCCCACCGTCCATGTCTCGCCGCCGTTGGGCGAGGTGACCGCAAGCGCGGGCAGATCGCCCGGCACCGCGATGGTGAAGGTGCCGTCGCTCTGGTCCGCAAACCGGTTCTCATCGCCGTAGATCAGGTGAATCCTGTAGTTGCTGCCCGGCGTCAGTGTTGCCGGAACCGTCCACGAGAACTGCCCCGAGGCGGCCGCGCCCAGCCATGCCGTGTCCGCGCCGCCCACGTTCAACATGACTGCCACCGCGCCGGTCAAGTCGGTCTGGTTCCAGGTGATGGTATGGGTTTCGCCCTGTGCCCAGGTCTCCCCGCCGTTCGGGGAGCTCAGCGTCAACGGAGGCGCGATAATACTGAATGTTGCGTTGCTCAGATCCTCTATCGCGTTGTTGTCACCGGAAATCACGTGAATCTTGTACGCGCTGCCCGGTGTCACCCAGGGGGGAACCGTCCACGAGAACTGCCCGGCCGAAGCGGCCACCGCGCCCAGCCAGGAGATATCCGTGCCGTTGTCGTTCAGCATGATCGCCACGGCGCCTGTCACGCCGGTCTGGTTCCACGTGACGGTCTCGGTCTCGCCCTGAATCCACAGTTCGCCGCCGTTTGGCGAAGTCACCGTGAGCGGCGATACTCCGGACGCGATGGTGAACGCGTTGTCACTCAGGTCTTCCACCGCATTGTTGTCGCCGGAGATCACGTGAATCTTGTATGCGTTGCCCGGCGTCACCCAGGCGGGAACGGTCCAGGAGAATTGACCGGCCGAGGCCAGGGCCGCGCCCAGCCAGTCGATGTCCACGCCGTTGTCGCTCAGCAGCACGGCCACGAACCCGGTCACCCCGGTCTGGTCCCAGGTAATGACATGGTATTCGCCCCGGGTCCAGGTCTCCCCGCCGTTCGGGGAAGTGATGGCCAGCGACGTCCCTCCGGGTAAACTCGTATTGGATGCGATGGCAAATGGGACGCTGCTCAAACTCTCGATGGCATTGTTGTCGCCCGAGATCAGGTGAATCCTGTACACGCTGCCCGGCGTCAGCGACGCGGGAATCGTCCATGAGAATTGTGCCGCCGAGGCCAACGCCGCGCCAAGCCACTGAATGTCTGTGCCGTCCTCGTTCAGAATCACCGCCACCAGGCCGGTCACGCCGGTCGTATTCCAGGTGATGGTCTGCGTGGCACCCTGCGCCCATGTCTCGCCGCCGTTGGGGGAGGTGACGGCAAGACTGATGCAGGGGCCGCCCGAAACCACGAGGTCAACCGCGCTGCCACACGGTGCCGTTGCTGCCGCCGCAGGGCTCTGGCTGATGACATTGCCCGCCGTAACCGTGTTGCTGCACACCGTCGTGACCGAGCCAACCGTCAGTCCGGCCGCAACCGCTGCGGCCTGCGCCGCCGCCTGGGTCAAACCGGTCGCGTTGGGAACCGTCACGCTGCACAGGTCCGGCATCACCGTCAGCGTTGCCATGGAGGCGGTGTGGTTGCCCGCGCCGTCGGTTACGGTCAGCGTCACCGGCGTGTCTCCCCTTCCGGCGACCGCGCCCTCCGCCGGGAACTGCGTGATGGTCAGGACGGTAGAGACGTTGTCCGTTGCGACCACGTCCGCCGTAAAGTCCGGCACAAGAGCCTGGCAGGAGGCGTCGGCCGGAATAGTCTGGTTGGCCGCGCAGGCCGTAATGACCGGCGGGGTCGTGTCCGAGAGCACGAACTCGTACGCGCCCATGTCCACGCCCGCACCCTGCGGGCGGCGCACCCCCAGGATGTCCGTCGCCGGCGCGCCGCTGGCCGTGCCGGTGTCGATGCAGGGGGAACCGGTCTGCAGCCGCAGGTTGTCCGGCGCGGCCAC
>CAIXUF010001234.1 GCA_903922535.1 Candidatus Hydrogenedentota bacterium | reverse complement strand
GTCCACACGCACTATGGTCTCTTCATCCCCGATGCGTTCCATGAACTCGTGCACGCCGTGCAAAGGTTGTTTGACCTCCTCCATAATTGCCCGGGTTTGTCTCAGCACAAACTTGGCATAGGGCACCCGCCAGCACACCTCTGTGTCAGGGGGGAAGTGCTTGTCGGTCCAGTGTGCCTCCCCGGCATTCTGCGCCGCGGCGGCCAGGGGGGCGAAGGCACTCATGAAGGTGGTGGAGAACCCGCCGTCTTCACAGTAGAAAATGACCGTAGACCGTGAACCGGTAGGATCGGAGAGGAACTCTGTGCCCGGCGGACAATCCAGTCTGGGATGGCGAGCGGGGTCGTCAACACGGGTCGGACCAAATACTTTCCAGGGGTTGCCGCCCCCTGGGGGAACGATGTGATGGTTGGGCTGATAGTTGCCGGTAAACTGCATGGACACCGCCGTGCCATCGACATGGGTCTTATAGACGGCATTCCAGCGCCCGTCGTTCAGTAATTTCCCCACGTCAACGACTTCCGTTACCTGAAGCAACGCTTGCACTTTGTCTGACATTGCCGTATTCAGAAAGACCTCGCGTTCTGCCGTGGTTTCGGGCTGTTGGCCCTGGGGAATACTGGCAGCCATGGAGAAGAGTCCCGGAATTAGGTTTCCGTCTTCATCAGTTACGTCCTGACGTGGAAACGGCTCGAAGAGCTCCTTCAAATTCTTCACTTCATCGTTGATCTTCTGTCTATCCGTGAGGGCAGGGTCATTGGACAAAAACTCGTGCTTCACACACACCGGCGGCGAAGTGAGTTTTTCCCACAGGGTGCCATTGTATGCCTGCATATGCTGTTGAAACTGGGTCAGATTTGTCATGCGCGCATCGATGATAGTTCGTTCAGCCTGGATCCGCCAAAGTGTCCAGTCGAGCAGGGTCAGGGCACCTCTTGCACGCAGCACATGCAGTTTCCCCCTGGCGTGCCCCTTGGCTAGTGCGTCAGCCTGGTCGCACACAGCTTTCCAGAGCGCACGCCGTTGGCCCTGTGCCGCGACGATGGCCGCCGCTCGGACCCCAGCGGCCCGCATCAGGCAGTCTCCAGCCAGCCGTGCCTCATCCCCCTCCAGCAGTAAAAGAGTATCGAGGGCGGCAACAACTTCTTCACCCTTAAGCAGGTCAAAGGCTACGGGGGGAGGTGGCACCCGCGGGTCCGGACCCATCTCCGCCCTGACGGCGATCAGTTGCCGATACTTTTGCAACTGAACCGCTGCCCTGACGAGCACAAGCCGCTGCGCCGCAGTCGGCAATGCGGCGATACTGCCCAGCCAATTCTGCCATGCAGCTCGCACAGCAGCTCCTGTATCACCGTCATTGGCGGCATTGGCCGCACTGATATGCGCATTGCCTGTGATGGTTGCCGCCCACCTAGAAGCCACCGGCCTTCCCCCCTGAACGCCACCGTTGAGCCGCATGGCAAAAGACGTTGCATTATTATCGGGCAGATAGGGCAAGGGGAAATCACTCATCCTGTCGTGCGCATTTTGTGATGCGGGGAGGGGCTCCGTATTGCTTGCGATGATGCAGTCCCGATGAATCTCTTCCTCAATGGTGGGGGGGTGTCCGGGATCCGGTCCCCTAAAGGAAGTAAGGGTTCCAAAAGTGTTCTTTACGGCGGTTTCCAGTTGCCCGACATGGAGGTTCACAGCCGCGTCGTGGAGCTGCGTGAGTTCCCAGGCTGTCTGGTCCTGCACCTTTTCACACACCGCGACGCGCGCCAAGAGCCGCTGGGGATGCACAAAGGCACGCAACCCCCGGCTGAAAAAGGACCTCGGTGCGTGGCCCACAGAGTCCAATTTGTGGGCATGTTCCGCCGCGCCCGCAATGGGGTGGGTCGCTCCAATGAGAAAGTCGCCTTTCTTTGCCCGAACGTTGTGGGAAAAAGCGCTAACGGTCTGAATTGCAAGGGAGTAGCCCAGCACTTCAAGCAGTTTCTCCACCGGGTCGGCAGCGTCCACGATTTGCGCATTCGCATCACGCGGGGTCAGCAGGTAGGTATAGTCGTAGGGATAGTCCGGGTACGGAGGGATGGGGCTGCCGTCGGGTAGGTAGTGCCGGTGCGGACGTTTATTTTCGGGGAAAGGATATTGGAAATACTCGAGTTCCCGTAGCGCGTTGTAGGCATTTGCGGTCCATTGAATTCCGATATTGTTGTCGCCGGCCAGCACTGCGTCGGGCATGGTGAATACGCCGATGATTTCGCCACTGCCTCCGGGAGGGTTCATCAAACCGTTTACGGCGGCATTGTTGCGTAGGATATAGCCAAAATAGGGGGACATGCCGCTGCAGGTGCCGCCGGTCAGGCCACCCACCACCACTACGTCGAGGGTGAGATCCACATGGGTCACTGGCGGCGGGCCGACGCCGCCGGCCGCCTCGTTAATGATAAGGTCGGTCTGCGTTTGTGATGCCGGGGCGCAGGCTATGGTGGCCAGCGCGCTGACAGCCCTGTTGATATTGCCGTAGTTTGTGGGTTCCCAAGCAAAGAGATGACCGATGTGGCGCTGGTTGGATGCGCCGTGCACAAAGGGTGGTCTTCCGGCAACCATTGCAGTATTCAACCATTGATTCAGCGCCCACGGCACGGGGGCTGCCGCCGCGCCATCGCCCGGGCCAACCATTAGGCGGCCCGCATCCGCGTGTGCCACCATGGCATTCGTATCGCCCACGCTTACCCGCACGCTGTGGCCGTACTTTAACTTCGCCGCCAACGCCTCATCGGGCCTATCGCTGACTATGGCGAGTAGTTGCAACACCTGGGGCCATTGCCCGCCGTAGGCGTCTAGAATGTGATCGTGAAGCTCAACCAACGTCTTCACCCCCGCGCTACCCAAACCGATGTAGAGTGTAGAATTTATCATAGTTCCTGTCTCCCTTGTGCCGGGCGGGCGGAATCAACCGTCGCCCTGATGATTGCCCAGTCAGTCTTCCGAAAGCCGTTTTCCGCGGTGGCGCCATTCCCGGCCCAACCACGTCGTGCAACAAAGAAGCACAATGCCCACGCCCAGACAAGGCAGCGGGTGCCAGAAAGCGCCGTGATCGGCCATAAACAGATATGATGCCGCCCCAAACGCCGCAATGGCTGACGGGGCGAAGGCAAGCGTCATGTTCCGGCAGGCCGCCACCTCCATATATGCAGGCTGCAAAGGCCCCAATCCCGCGTTTCGCACAATGCTGCCGACGTTCCAGCGGGACACGAGCAACGCGAGAAGGTAGGCCACACCTAAAAAGCCCAGCACGCCCGCCAGGCAGTACAGCCAGAGCAGTTCCGGCACCGCAACCGCACCCGCGGCGGTCGAGGCAACATCTCCCACGGGCCCCATGTCCAACCCTCCTCCCGC
>CAIXUF010001233.1 GCA_903922535.1 Candidatus Hydrogenedentota bacterium | reverse complement strand
TAGGGAAAGAAGAACTCGGCCTCGCCGTCTATGTAGGTGTAGAGGTCGTCGGCCGTGTATTGGTTCACGGCGCTGTCGAGCTTCCATTCCGCGCCAAAGCCCAGCGCTGCCAAGCCCGTTTCAAGCGGTGCATCGTCGGCAAAGGCCACGCAGGAAGCCGCAAGCAGGGCCAAACACAGGGGAATCATGCGTTGCATCGGACCTGTTCTCCATGGCAAGCATTTGAGGAAGCGTGCTCAGTGTTTCTTGTTTTCAAAGCGGGCGGACGCCATGCCCCATGCATCGACGGAACGCACCGTAGCGGTGCCGCCCTTTGCGCAAAACTTGATACCCGCCGCCTCGCCGCTCTTGGGATAGACCACCTGCGTAATGCATTGGCGGTCGTTTGCAAAGACTTCGAGCATGGGACCGTCGAGAAACGCCCGCAGTTTGAGGGGTTCGCCCGGACTCAGCGTCAACGGGGCCTCGACCACCAGCACGGGTTTCTTGTTGTCCGACGCCTTTTTCGCGTTGTACCCGATGAACACCGTTTCGCCGTAGCAAAGGTCATCGCGCAGCGTTGACCGGGACACATCCACGCGAAGCATCTTCTTCGCCGGGTCGTACCAAACGGCCGTTTCTTCTTTGCCGTCCGGGGAACAGAACACCTTCAGGCCGACTTCCTTGGCGGTGCCCGGATCAATGTCGGCCGCCAATTCCAGATGCGTTCCCGCGACGGCCTGCAAAGGATTCTCTTCGCCGTCGTTCAGCGTGATGTTCTCCACATGGCGCGGATTCTGGCGTAGTGCTTCGAGTTCAGGCGCGGGGATAATGCGCATGGTCCCGTCCTCCGCCAGCGACATAATGCGGGGCAGGCTCTGGAACCCAGAGCCGGTACGGTCCTGCGCCGGCCGTGTGCGCGGGTCGGTGACCCATGCCCAGAACACCCGGCGACCCTTGTCATCGAGCAGGCTTTCAGGCGCGAAGAACTGCGCGCCCGGCCAGTTCATGCGCACATGCTGCTCGGGAAAGAACTTCTCATTTTCATAGCGCCCCACATAGCAGCGCGCGCCGACTTTGTGGCTGATACAGAGCAGGACGTGCTTGTCGCCGAGTTTGAAGAAGTCCGGGCAGGAGCAGTCCTCATGCCGAAAGAACTCGGGCGTGTCAGGGTCGTTGGTTTCCATCGTCCAGGTCAGGTCGGGGTGCTCGTAGAACGGATGAAGCGGCTGCCAGGTGACCATGTCGGGGGATTTGCAAAGGTAGAGCGTGTCTTTTCCGTTGGGCAGGGTGTTGCCGCCGAGCAGGCAATAATAGCTGTCGCCTTCCAGCCAGAGATAGGGGTCCCACACCTTGTACACACCGTCCCCCGGTTCGCCCTTCTTGGGCACGGGGATGATCGGATTCTTGGGATGCTTCTTCCAGCGGATGAGGCCGTCATCCTCCGCCGTGGCCACGCAGACACCCGCGTCAATGCCAAACCAGCAGAGCATGGGCACGCCGTCCTTGTTGATGAACGCGTTTCCGCTGAAGATGCCCGTGTCTGGATCTCCCGGGGAGGGGATGAGCGTCGCGGGGTGATAGGTCCAGTTCACCAGGTCGGTGCTCGAAAGGTGCCCCCAGCAGTGGCCGCCGTTGGGCAGCTTGGGGTCCTGAAAGATGTACATCAGGTGATAGCGGCCCTTCCAGAAAATGCAGCCATTGGCGTCATAGGGCAGCGCCACGCCCTCTTCGGGCAGTGCTGTGACATGGTAGGAGGGCCAGTTTGTGCGCGGCTCCTGCACGGACTGCGGCGTGTCCGCCGCACCGCACGAGGAAAGTGTCAGTCCGCCCATCACAATCATTCCCATGATACACACCGCGGGGTAACAAGCCTTCATACCAACTTCTCCTTTCCGCAACCGGACCGTATCAGGCGAACAGGTTTTTTGCCTGGCGCATTTTTGCCGCAATGTCGAGGCCGCGAACACAGCGCGCGGTGCAGTCGCCGCAATCGCCGCAGGCAAGGGCCGAGCCGCCGCGCGGAATGTCGTGGTAGGTCTCGCGCGCGAGGGCCATGTCGCCGTAGCCTTCCGCGTACATCAGGCTACGGTTGACCGTGCTGACCTGCACGCCCAGCGGGCAACCGGGCTCGCACTTGCCACAAAGACCGCAATAGGTGGGCTTCACCGCCTCGGCATAGCGCTCAAGGATCTGCTCGTCCACGCGGGTCAGTTTCAGCGAGTGCATGACCTCGACGTTCTCGCGGATCTGGACAAGGTCCACCATGCCCGGCACGGCGCACACAATGTTCGGGTCGCTCAGCACCCACTTGAGCGACGCCTGGTGCGGGCTGATGCCGTTCAGCGCCTCGGCCTTGTAGCCGCCGTTCTGGGTCTTCATCGCCACCACGCCAACACCGTTCTTGGCAACGCGCGCGATGGCGTCCTTCACGTCCTGGCCGGACTGAAAGTTGTAGGCGAGCATGACGACGTCAAAGAACTTGTCGGCATCATCGGCCACGGCGTTGAGGACTTCAGCCTGGTTCTTGTGGGTGGTGCAGCCGACGAAGCGGATCTTGCCCGCCTTGCGCAGTTCGGTAAGGGCCTCGCGCAGTTCGGCGCTTTGCACCAGCGACGCATCGTTGAACTGGTGCAGTTCAAGCACGTCGATGTAGTCGATGTTCATTGCCTTAAGGCTCTTGTCGACGCCTTCGAGCAAGCCCTGCTTCGTCTTGGTGCCGGGCGGCGTCTTGGTGGAGATGAACACCTTGTCGCGCCGCCCCTGCACCGCCTTGCCGACCGTCTCCTCGCTGCGGCCGTTGATGTAGACGCGGGCCGTGTCGATGTAGTTCACGCCCATGTCCATCGCGGCCTGGATCAGCGCGGGCTCAGTGATTTGCAGCGTGCCTATGCCGATCACATTCACCTTGAGCCCGGTGCGGCCCAGGATACGCGACGCGGGGGATGCGGCGGCGGGGGCGGCCGCTTCCGGTGCGGCATTTTGGCCACAAGCAACACCGGCCACGCCGGCCGTGGTGGCAGTCAACGCGCCCAGTCGCAGAAAATCACGGCGGCCCAAGGAACGGTCCTTACTGCTCGAAGACATACGCAAAAGCCTCCATCTCGGGTTATATCCGGGCGTGCCCGCCCAGGGGAAAAGAGTATAGCATGAACGCGGAATCAGACAGGTGGGGCGATATAGATGCCCCAGGGCAATCGCATTAAATTAAGCCAGCTGCTGCCTGACCTTTCCTGACCCTGCAATTCATCTTCTCGACACCAACCTGCCATCGGTGTCTTTTCGCCCGTCCGGCCTGGCGCCCCCTTTGCATGCTTGCGTCCGCCC
>CAIXUF010001232.1 GCA_903922535.1 Candidatus Hydrogenedentota bacterium | reverse complement strand
TCCGCGTGGTGGACCGCAACGAACTGCCGTACAAGGTGTTTAAGGACTGCATACGCTGCCGACTGTACCCCGGATGCGACGAAATCGCCGTGGCCCGGGATCTGGCGGTGGAAAAGGAGTAAATGGTCATGGCCAAGGGATTGGGCACGGTGGGATTTCTCGGGTTCGGCAACATGGGTTCCGCCATCGCGTCCGGGCTGGTTAAGCGGGGCGTTCTTGCCCCCGGGGCCGTCATGGCCCATGACCCCGACGCGGGACGGGCCGCGCAGGCGGCAGCGCTCGGCGCGCGGGTGGCGGTAACAGCGGCGGAACTCGCCGCCGCCGCGGACACGCTGGTGATGGCGGTGAAGCCGCAGATGTGGCGTGAGGCCGCCGCGCCGCTGGCGGGCGCGCTCAAGCCCGGCGCGCGGGTGGTGTCGATCATGGCGGGCGTGTCCATTGCCGCGTTGCGATCAGTTCTGGGCGAAGAGACCCGCGTCATCCGCGTGATGCCCAACACCCCCGCCATGGTGGGCGCGGGCGCCGCGGGTATCGCCCCCGGACCGGGATGCGATACGGACGACGCGGATGCGGCGCGGACGATGTTCGAGGCGGTGGGCGTGGCCGAAATCGTCGCGGAATCAGACCTGGACGCGGTCACCGCGCTGAGCGGCAGCGGACCGGCTTTTTTCTTCTATCTGGTTGAATGCCTGGTGAATGCGGCCGTGGCCGAAGGGCTGGACCCCGCCGTTGCGGAACGGCTGGCCGTGCAGACCGCGCTGGGCGCGGGACGGCTGCTCGCCGAGTCGGGCGAGCCCGCCGCAACGCTCCGTGAGAAGGTGACCTCCAAGGGCGGCACCACCTTTGCCGCGCTGGAGGCCTTCCGCGGCCGCGATTTCGCGGGCACCATTGCACAGGGCGTGCGCGCCGCCGCCGCGCGCTCGCGGGAACTGGGCGCCTAAACGGCCCAACGCAAACCGGCGGCATAAGGAGCTTTCTGTGCGCAAAGACAGGCTTATCTCGGAGGTGCTCGGGCAGGAGAACGCCCTTACGCCCAGTGACCTGATGAACGCCGATCTTCGCACGGTGATCATCGGCGGCTATGACAAAGTCGACGTGAATGAGTTGCTGGAGCGCGCGGCCAACGCGCTCGAGCATTTCGTGGCGGAAAACCGCCGTCTGGGCGCGCAGTTTGACGGCCTGACGGACCAGGTAAAGCAGCACCAGGAGATGGAACTTGCCCTGCGCACTGCCGTCATCAGCGCGCAGAAGGCCGGAGAGACGATTGTCGAGGCGGCCCGCGCCCAGGCCAGGGCGCTCCTCGAGGAGGCCCAACTCGAAAAGGCGCGCGCCCGGCATCAGGCCGAGGAACTGCCCGAGGCGCTGCGCGCAGAGATGCGCCGCCTCCAAGATCAGCGCGACCGGCTCCGCGCGGACATTGAGGCCGTGCTGCGCGCGCATGAGGCACTGCTTCAACGGCTCCCCCGCGCGGCCGGCCTCCAGCAGACCGCGCTTCCCCGGGAACAGCGCAGCCACTACATCGGCTTTGAGGACGACAACAGCGACGCCCCGCCGGACAGGCCCATGACACGTGTGTCCGACGCTTCCCAGAACAAATCCGAACCGTGGGAGACGGGCAACGAGGACGGAGAGGAACAGGAATGATCTGCTCATGGGTCTTTGTGCTGGCAGCAGCCTGCACCGCCGCGCCGGACACCGACGTTGATGCGTTTTTCAAGGACTTTTCCGCCAAGCGCGACGGCATCGTCGCGCTGGACGCGACGTTCACGCAGAAGACAAAACTGCCCGACGAGGAACTGAGCACCAAGGGGAGCCTCGTCTTTATCAAGCCCCGCCGCATCATCTTTCACACCGAGGATCCCGAACGGACCACGCTTGTGGACGACCGGAGCGGGTACGAATACGATCCGGAGATCAAGCAGCTCCAGATTTTCGACATTGAGGACAATCCGCAGGCGGACATTTTCTTCCTGGGGTTCAACAGCAACACGGAAACCCTGCGCAAGGCCTACGACATCACGCTCTTTGACATTACCGACGACCCGCGCGGCAGACACGGCATAAAGATAAAGCCCAAGGCACAGTCGAAAGAGCAGGCCTATTTCATCGAGGTCAACCTGTATTTGCGCGATGAGGACTTCCTGCCCTACCGCATCCACATCCGCAATGACGAGGAATCCCAGGTATTCATTGAGGTGGAGGCCATCGACAAGACCTTCCGGCCAGGACCGCAACTGACCCAGATCTTTCTGCCCCAGGACACCAAGGTGGTGCAGAATGACCGCGTGGTCGAGACCGTCGGGGCCGGGGGCAAGCGCGTGCCCGATGCCATGCTGCTGCCGCCCGAACCCGAGACGCCCAAGCCCGCAGGACCCAATGGGGTGCCCATCTTGGTGCCGCATGAACCGGGCACCGCGCCCGAATCCGCCGCAGCACCCAAACCTGAGGCAACACCCCAGCCTGTGGCAGCGTCCGAATCCGTGGCGGCACCCGCACCCGCGGCGCAGCCCAAGCTCGAACTGAAGCCCGAACCGAAACCTGCGGCCAAGCCCAAAGCCAAGGCCGCGCCCAAGTCACAGGGCACTGGTGCAAAGGCAAAACCCGCACCCGCCAAAACGAAATCTGACGCAGCCAAGGCAAAGTCCGTTCCGGCCAAAACGAAGTCCGACCCGGCCAAGGCAAAATCCGCTCCGACCAAGACTAAATCCGATTCAGCCAAGGCAAAGTCCGCTCCGGCAACGACCAAGTCCGATCCAGTCAAGGCAAAGTCCGCTCCGGCAAAGGCGAAAACTTCCGGGGACAAACCGGCAGGCAGCCAGAAGACGAAGGACACCCAGTGAGCACCCGCATTGTGCTCGCCTCGGCGTCGCCGCGGCGGCGCGCCCTGCTTGAGGCGCTTGGCCTGGCAGTCGAGATCATCATCAGCGACGCGCCCGAAGTGGACAGTGGCGCGGTGCCCGCCGCCATCGTTGAAAACAACGCCCGCGCCAAACGCGACGCGGTGGCCGCCCGGCTGGACCGGCCCGCACTGGTCATCGCCGCCGACACGCTCGTGTTCCTGGACGAGCACGTGCTGTCCAAGCCCGCCGACAAGGCGGAGGCCCGGGTCATGCTGCGCCGCCTTTCGGGCAACACCCACCAGGTGGTCAGCGGCGTGGCCGTGCTTGACAGCGCCACCGGGCGCGGCGTGGTTGGCAGCGAGACCACCGACGTGACCTTCCGCACGCTGACCGATGCCGAAATTGACCGCTTTGTGGAGGCGGTCAACCCTGTGGACCGCGCCGGCGCGTACACCGTGGACGGGCCCGGCAGCCTCATCGTGGCCCGCTACGACGGCTGCTATCAGAACGTGCTCGGCCTGCCCATCGTCCGCCTGGACAAGCTCCTGCGCGGCATCGGCCACAGCCTCTTCGACCTGATGAATCCGGAGCAGGCGCGGTTTCTGTGAGGCGGTTGCGTTCCGCTGTCTGCAATGTGGTAAAATACGGTTGAAAAATTAAACTCGAAAACACATGACAGGCGTATGGAAAAGCGGAGACCGCATTATTCCCTGGAACGCATCAAAGCACTCATTCGACAGGGCTTGTTTCGGGTTACCCGAACAGCCTTGTCGGATGCGGTGAAGGATTTTGGCATCATAGGCGCGGAACGGCTTTCGGAATATGTGTTGGCGCTCACACCCTCCGATTTCCAGAAGTCCATGACGACGCTGCACGACCACACACTCTGGCAGGATGTTTATCGCAAAGACGTCATGGGCATGGCCGCCTACGTGAAGGTTCAAATCGCAAAGGACCTCACGGTGATTATCTCCTTCAAGAGATTTGAGGTTTAAGGAACATGAGAGAACGCAATTGGACAGACTGCCCGTGCTGCGGCGCCAAAGGCGCCATGCGCCGTCAGTCGGGGCGGGAAGAACGGTTCAACCCCGCCGGGTACACCCCCATCGAGATTGGCGGGCTGGACGGGAGTTTCTGCGCCTCCTGCGGAGACGGGTTTTGGTCGCTCAAATCAGAGCGAAGAATCGCGGAGATGCTGGCCGAACATATGGCCCGCCAGGATTCCCAAAGGATTGTTGCGGCGGAGATCGCCAGCGTAAAGGAGGCCGCCGATGCGATGCAAATCACGGTGCAGGGGGTGCACAAGATGATGAAGGAGGGGCGGCTGCGGTACGTGCTGGCCGCGGGCCACCGTCTGCCCATTCGGATGTATATGACCCCGGCAAACGCCGGAATTGAAACTGCCCCAAGTCCGGCGCGGTCCAACGGTGTCGGGAAGCGGGCCGCCACGCCTACGGGGAGATGAAGAGTCCCGAGAGCAAAGTTTGCCCTATGCCGGATTCGATCAACATTGGATGAACGCGGAGCCAGGTCCGCCATTTGTAGGAGTACGAAAGTTGAGTTTGCCATCGGAAACCCCGTCCTCGCGCATCGTTTCGCTTGACCAGTTTCGCGGATACACGATCGCGGGGATGTTTCTTGTCAACATGATCGGCAGTTACGCGTGCATGGCCCCCACTTTCAGCCATCACGGGAACTATTTCAGCTACGCCGACACCATCATGCCGCAGTTCTTTTTTGCGGTGGGCTTTGCGTTTCGCTTCACCTTTGGCCGCACGGTGGAGAAACTCGGGACCTGGGCCGCCTACCGCAAGGCCGTCAAGCGCAATCTTGGCCTCATTCTCTTTGGCGCGATCTATTACGGGTTTGGAAACCGCCATGAGAGCTGGGCCGCGCTGCAGGCCGCGGGCCTTGCGGGGTTCTTTACGAGGGACTTCTGGGGCAGCGTGTTTCAGGCGCTGGTGCACATTGGAATGACGGGGCTGTGGCTGGTGCCCGTCATCGCGGCTTCGACCAGGATTCTTGCGCTCTTCATGGCGTTCACGGGCGCGCTGCATCTGCTCCTGTCGTATGCCTTCTACGCGGTTTGGGCCGCGCACATGCCCATCACGGATGGCGGTCCGCTGGGCTTTATGAGCTGGGCGATTCCCACGCTGGCCGGTGCCATGGCCTGCGACTGGATGCGCAACAGGGGACCGCGCCGCGCGCTGCTTCCCATGCTGGGCTGGGCCATGGTGATCGGTATGACTGGATACGCCCTGTCCTGCCTGACGGCGGTGCATCAGGTGGTCAACGGTGCGTCGACGTCCCAAGGCATTGGGCGCTGGTTGGTTGAGCCGCCCTTCGTGCCCCCCTCGCTGCCTTCGGATATGTGGACCATGAGCCAGCCCATGGCCAGCGTGTCGTACATGACCTTCAGCGCGGGCTTCTGCCTTGCCGTGTACGCGCTATTCGTAATCGCCTGCGATCTTCTGCCATTGCGCATTGGCGTGTTCCGCACCCTGGGGACCAACGCATTGGCGGCGTACCTCATTCACAACATCGTCGACAACGCCCTCACCCCCTACATACCCAACGACGCGCCGCTTTGGTACACGCTGGCGGGCTTCAGCGTATTCTTCGGCCTCTGCTATCTGTTCCTCCGGTTCCTGGAAAAGAACAGGCTCTTTCTGAAGCTGTAGCACGGAGCGCCCGGCGCGGCAACAGACAACTGTTTTCGCCGCTTCCGCCCGCCGTCAACCTCCCGGCGGCGGGCCCGGAGGGTGCTGGTCAAACATGCGCATGATGGAGGACATCTTCTTGTTCAACGGCGGCGGTCCCGGATACTTCACAAACTCGACATGGCCGTCCATGTACAGCACGTTGCTGCCGCCGGGGACATGATTGAACTGTGCGCTGGCCTGCGAGATGTTGTCGTACATGACGAAAATGTCGCTTTGCGACTTGGCATTGGACGACGGATTGTTGATGTCGGTGATGAGAAAACGCTCCGTCCCCTGCGCCGTGCGGTATATGATCCTGCCGCCGCCGTTTCCGCTGCCGTCGGTGACCGCAATGTCCTGATCCGTAACCTGCAGGAACCCTGCGGCGTCCCGGGTCATCATGTAGGGCATGTGCGCGGACATCAGCCCGAAGACGGCCTCCAAAATCTGCGAGGGCACCTCGGCGAAGTCAATGGTCTCCAGCGGGGAAAGGCCAAGCGCCTCCGCCCTGCCCAACAGCGGCAGGGCAATGTCCATGGGGTCCGTGTCGGAGACGCGGTCCAGCAGCCACGGCACGTAGGTGTAGCTGCATCCTATGGCCTCCACGCCCTGCCGGTGGTTGCCGTCGACCTTGTTCACGAGCGTGAGCGTTCCGTCAGCGGTGACATGGTTTGCCAGGCGGTCCACGGGGTTTGACGGGCAGAAGATAATCGCCGGATCGGTAAGGTATTCCGGGTAGACGGCATGCACCAGCGGCCCCCAGGACATGCAGGGACGCATGCCGCAGCCCAGTTCCAGTTCGAGCGGCGGAAACTTGTGCCCGCCCGATTCCCCGGAATACATGAGAAAGATGAGTCCCCACTGCTTGAGATTGTTACTGCACGAGCTTCGCCGCGCCGCCTCCCGCGCCCGTGCGAGTGCGGGCAGCAGGATGGAGGCCAGTATGCCAATGATGGCAATGACCACGAGCAGTTCAATGAGTGTAAAGCCCTGTCTTTTCATGTGCTTTTCTCCGTCTCCGCTTTGGGCCCAACGCGAACGGTCACATGCCGGGCGGCGGCGGTCCGCCAAATCCTCCGGGGCCTCCCGGTGGTCCGCCGCCGGGTCCGCCCCGTCCGCCGCCGGGCGGGCCGGGCGGCATACGGTTCTTCATCCGTTCCATCTGCTTTTCAAAGCGTTCCTTTTGCTCCGGCGTCATGGCGCTTTTCAGCGCGTCCATACGCTCCGAATTCATGCCGGGTGGCCCTCCGGGACCCCGACCGGGTCCGCCGGGGCCACCGGGACCTCTGGGTCCGCCTGGACCTCCGGGAGGACCCATTTGCGATTGAAGCGCCTGCTGCTCCGGAGTGAGTATCTTGCAAAGTTCATCCCGCATCGCCTGGAAGCCTTCTCTCGGATCCCCCGGTGGAGGCCCGCCGGGTCCGCCCATGGGCGCGTGCTTCTGGAATATTTCGACGGCCTGTTTGGTCTGCTCGTCGGTCAGTTTTAGCCGCGTCTGCAGTTCCTCAGCCCGCTCTTTCGCCCGAATCTCCGCCGCCTTTTCCGGATGCAGTTCCAGGTCCGAAGGCCCCTGGACCGTGCTCCTGTTTAGGGCGGCATGGATCAGGTAGCCTGCAAAGAGCACCAAATAGACTGCGCCCAAGCCCGCCAGTATGTGTTTCAGACGACCTTTTGGCATGAAATGCATTGTGTGACCCTTTTTAATCTGGCGGCAGCCCAAGCAACGCGGGCAAAACATCAGCGACGATGATCTCACATTGTCATGAACTTTGACACACAATTTGATTAAGATTTCTTCATCTTGGAATGTCACGAGGCAAACGACAGCCTCTTGAATGCGGGCAAGTTCCGGTTGTAACGTAGATCACTGCATGTTTCAGCGCGAGCAGGCCGCCGACTACGGCGCGGCGCGAGCGCTGAATACGGCAGGCGCGGCCGGGTGGTCCGCCGGAGGGTTTGGTCCGCAGAAAGTCTTTTTCCGGGGATGTGCTAGCCCGGCTTGTTCGTGAGAGAAGTTTGTGCGCGGGGGTGCTGCCCGGCTCATATCGGAGCGCGGCGACGGCATCCCGGACCAAGACCGCGTTGAGAACTGTTTCGCGCACGGTCTCGCCGAATTCGACGACGTGAACCACGATGAAAAAGCCCAACTGCCGCGCAAAGACCCATGAAGGCAAACCCTGGCTTTGCCTGCTGATTCCCGACACGGCCATTCGCGAGAACATGACCCGGTCGGGCCTTGCCGCGTCCCATACAGTCAAGGTGCCATGCCCTTTCACGCCCGCAAGGGATGTTTTCGATCCTCCAGCGGCAGGGTTACCCGCTTGCCGCCGATGTGCGAGGCGAACACGGCGGAGACCATCTCCAACGAGGCGCGGCCGTCTTGAAGGCTTGCCGCGGGCGCGCGATCTTCCCGGATCGCAGCGAGCAGGTCGTTGGCGATGGGCGCGTAGCGATCTGCGGAGGGGTGCGTGTAGGTGGTGACCGGCGCGTCCGGCAGCGGTTCCCAACCCGTGCCCTTTTCCGCGTCGGGCATCCACGTCGGGCCGCGCAGCACGCGTATCAGCGGAACAGCGGGTGTGCCCTCCAGCCGGATGCTGAGCACACCGGCGGTGCCGTAAACGTCGATGCCCCAGCGATTGCCTTTCTCGCCGCTGTTCTTGACGCTCGAATAGCTCCCGGTGACGCCATTGTCAAAGCCAAAGACCGCCTGGATGGTGTCGCCGATGATCGGGCCGAGCGGTTCCGTGCCTTCGCGGATGTCTTCCCGCGTGGCGGGGTGTCCATTGGCCAGCGCCGTGGCCTGGCACCATCGCGGGTCCCCTGCCAAACGGCGCATCAGGTCGAAAAGATGCCCGCCGAGCACCACCGTGTCCTCACCGCCGGACCGGTGGTCTTCCTTTCCGCGCGCGCGCAGTTCCATGACATCCCCGACAAGCCCGTCACGCACCTGCCTCATCGCGTGCAGCACCTCGGGCACCCTGTGCCAGTTGAAGCCGATGGCCCATTTGAGTTTCTTGGCGTCCACCGCCGCCATCATTTCATCGGCCTCGGCGAGATCGGTTGCAAGCGGTTTCTCGATGAAGCCGTGCGCGCCGCAGTCGGCGGCGGCAAGCACATACTCCCTGTGGTGGATCGGGCAGCGCGGACACACTGTCACCAAATCGGGCCGCTCCTTATCCAGCATTTCGCGGTAATCGGCATAGGTCCGCTGTGCATGGCATTCCGCGGCGTGCTTTGCCCGGCCGTCCTCGTCCGGGTCGCTGAGCCCCACAATCTCCACATCCTCGCGCAGTGCCCATGCGAGGTGTAGATCATGGCCGTAGCCGCCCAGTTTGGTGTCGCCGATGATGCAGATACGCACCTTCGTTTCAGGGGTTGCCCGGGCAAAGACCGTTCCGCCGGCCGCCAACGCGGCCGCGCCCAGAAATCCGCGGCGG
>CAIXUF010001231.1 GCA_903922535.1 Candidatus Hydrogenedentota bacterium | reverse complement strand
CCGGAAAACGCCCCCCAGCAGGTTCCCGCAACCAGGAAGAAAACCAGAAACCGCTCCACCCGGGACAGTTCAAAAATCGGGGCCGTGCCCTTGCGCAACGACGACACGACGGTCTGGAGCACCATCGCGCCCAGCAGAAATATCAGGAAATCGCCCAGGTAGACCTTGAAACCGCCCAGATGAAGGGGCATGAAGTCCATTGCCTGGCGAAAACCAAGCGACACCGAAAAGAAACCGAAACCCGCCCAGGACGCGAACGGAAGCAGGAGCAGCGCCACCGTGCCCGACAGCAGCAGCACGAGGAACTTTTCCTTCCAGACCCCGGCCAGCACAAGCGCGGTCAGAAACACGTAGCCCCCGGCACGGGCGAGCCGTGTCCAGCGGATTCCGGACGGGGGCGCGGCAACGGTTTCTGTGGATTCAGTCATGGGTGGTGTTCCGGCAGCCAGCATAACAAGCCGCAACGGGTACAGTAAACTTCCCCCGGGTCACTTCCCGGGTTTGGCGTAAATGACGGGCTGGAGCCAGTCAACGATCTGGTTCATCGCATTGGGATGAAACGCGAAAATGTCCGTGCCCAGCGATGCGCCGGCGTAGTGCTCAATCTCGCTGTAGCCGGGCGCGGCCGCCTTGAGCGTCGCGGAGGAACTGGCGGAATAGGCCTCGTTTTCACTGGTGACAATCAGCACCGGGCAGTCCTTGAGCCGGCGGATGTCGTCCTCCACGTTCAGTCCGTACAGATCGAGGCCGGGGGAAATCATTACCACCGCCTGCATGGACGGATCGGCAAGCGCATGCTTGAGCGCCAGACTCGCGCCCAGTTCCTCCCCTGCAACGGCGAGGTCCCCGGGATTGGCGCCCGCGGCGACCAGCGCCGCCACCGCCGCGTGCACATCGGCCAGCGCCGCCGACCAGCCGCCAAACCCGGCTTCGACATCCTTGTAGTCCAGCGGCTTGCCGTCCCCACCGGTGCGGCTGCCGCCGTGGCCGCGCAGGTCAAAGGCAATGGTCATGATTCCCGCCTGGCGCAGCGTCTCGGCAAAGGCATCCCACGAGGCCTGGCTCGACCCGTAACGGTGAATGAGCACGACCCCGGGCGGATGGGCGCGATCCGGACGGCGCAGCGTCGCCGCGAGAGCCAGCCCGTCGTCGGTGCGCAGCACCGGATGCTCCTGCGACGGCGGCTTGGCGCCGGAACAGCCCCAAAGTGCGGCCGCAAGGATGAAAGCGAGCAGGCCGCGCAGAAAAAGAACGGAGGGACGCCGCCCCGCAGCGCGGACGTCCCTCCGAATCAGAACCGGCTCAGCCAAGCTTGAAGATGCTCTGGAGCTTCATCGCAAGGGTCATGTCGCCCTTGATCTTCAGCTTGCCCGTAAGAAACGCCATCTGGCCGTTCAACTGGCCCGCAAGCAGGGCGAGGAAGTCGGCGTCCGACATCGTCAGTTCGATGCTCGCCTTCTCCGCCGCACCCTCGGTTACGACGACATCGTCATTGGCAATGGCCACCGACCATGTCTGGGGCTCTTCACCCGTGATGTTGAACTGGTACGTTGCGGTCATGCCCGCGACCTTGCTCTTGTCAACCTGGCCAGCAATGCCTTCAAAAAACGAGCGAACTTCCGACATGGTCCAATCCTCCGAGGTTAAGTACGACATCCCGACCCCCGCCCGGCGTCACTTGGCCGCGCGGCAATCTGTTGCACGAACGGTAATTTAGCACATTTCCCTGCTTGGGCCAAACAAATCTTTTCCGTTACTGCACCTTGTCCCCGCCCTCCAGGGCAAGCTTGAACACGTAGGCATGGCGGCAGGGCATCTGGTCGATGTTCAAAACAGGCGGCGTCACCAGGATCTTCCCGTTCTCGATGCGCGCGTCGAGGGCCTTGTCCACGCCGAGCATGGCGGCCCTCACCGTCTTGGCCTTGAGCACGTTGTCGATGGACAAGCCGTCGCCGGGCCATTTCAGGCAGATCGCGTAGACCACACCGTCCTTCTGCGTGAACTTGACCTCGTCCATCTTGGGCGCCCTGCTCCAGCGCGTGGTGCCGTAGATGGCGTCGCCGTTGACCTTGAGCCACTCGCCCATGTCGAGCAGGCGCTGCTGCATGATGTCGGGGATGCGGCCGTCCGCCGTGGGGCCGATGTCGAGCAGCAGGTTGCCGCCGCGGCTGGCCGTGCCGATGAGCAGGTGCAGCAGCTCGGTCGCGCTGCGGTAGTTTTCGGCCGCCTCGTTGCGGTTGTAGCCGAAGGATTTGCCCATGCCCTGGCATTCCTCAAAACGGCCCTCGTCAATCATGTGGCCGCCCTTGGAAATGCCGCCGTATTCGGGCGTGGCAAAACCGCCGTGCTGGTCGCGGCATTCCTTGCCCCAGCGGTCATTGACGACAATGTCCTTGGGTGCCTTGGACTCGTTGAACAGCCACGCGAGAAACTCAGGCGCGCGCCAGGTCGAACTCGGGTGGTCCCACTCGCCGTCGGGCCAAATGATGTCGGGCTGGTAGCGCTGCACGAGGTCCTTCAACTGCGGCAGCATGTGCAGGTCCACGTACTTGTTCACGTCCTCGTTGTAGAGCGGGTTGTACCACTCGTAGATGGAGTAGTAGAAGCCCATGCGCAGATCCTGCTTGTGCACCGCCGCGATCAGGTCCCCCGCCAGGTCGCGGTGCGGGCCGACATCCATGGCGTTCCAGTTCCAACTGTGCTGGTCCGGCCACAGTGAGAAGCCCTCATGATGCTTGGACGTCAGCACGACGTACTTTGCGCCGGAGCGTTTGAAAATGTCCGCCCACTGGTCCGGATCGAACAGCTCCGCCTTGAACATGGGCGCAAAATCCTGGTACTGGAATTTGGCCCCGTAGGTCTTCTCGTGGAATTTCCAGGTGTCGCCCTTCTTGTCCTGCATGTGGTTCCAGTACCACTCGGCGTAGGCGTCCTTCGGCCCCCACGACGGCACCGAGTACACGCCCCAGTGGATGAAGATGCCAAACTTCGCGTCCTGGAACCATTGCGGGCTGGGCCGCTGGTCCAAGGACTCCCAGGTGGGCTTGTAGTCCTGTGCGGACATGATTGTCACCAGTGCGACGGCTGTAAGCGTTCCCATGGCGCCTCCTTTGCGTTCAGTTCAATGCTGCCCAATGTCCCGCCATGGTACCCCGGCACCCCGCCGCGCGTCAATGAGGCCGGGCGCGCCTGTCACTCCCGCGAAGGCGGGAGCGTCCCCGCCGGAGAATCAGAATTCCCAATGGACTCTCGCCCCGAAAATGGACACCGGCCCCCGGGCGCGGTTGAACGCGGGGTCGGCAACGAACTGGTAGTCCAGCGCGGCGTGGAGCGGCTCCCAGATTTGGAAATCGTAATAGGTTTCGAGGATCTTCTCCGGTTGATAGCTCAGCCCGCCATCGCCGGAAAGGATGTCCGTGCCGCCCGCCTCCAGGAACTGTTGGTTGTCCCGCGAAGCGCCGCTCACGATGCCGGCAAGGCCAAAGGTGTCTCCCGGCCGGTTCCATGCCCCGCCTTTGACGCTCACACCGAGCGACGCCGACCAGTTGGAGTCGTTGAACATCCAGCCCTCGTTGTGGCCGTCGTTCCAACCCAGGCGCGAGAAGATGCCAACGTCTTTCGCCACTTCCTGTTCCCAGTTCAGGCCAAAGCCGTACTTGTGGCGAAAGGCGCGCGCCGAGGACGGGATGTTTGCCCCCGATCCCTGACCGGCGCCTGGACCCGGAGGGTCGGTTCTCAATGCGGCCGCCGCCACCCGGTAGCTGGCAAAGTCACCTTCGTTGAGCCAGGCAAGGAACCGGATTGCCCCCGGATGATCATCAATGGCGTAACGGCGTTCGAGTTCCGCCATCGTTCCCCAGGAGCGCGAGAAGGGGCCATCCGCCCCTTTGCCCGTCGACGTGAGAAACTGGTCTTCAATGGTGAACCCATTCGTGTCGCGCGGTATTTG
>CAIXUF010001230.1 GCA_903922535.1 Candidatus Hydrogenedentota bacterium | reverse complement strand
TGCCGGGGGATGAGGCAGCCTGGAAGGCGCAGGGTGACTTTGCCAAGTCCGAAAAGGGACGGCTCTATTTCCGCGATGTGCCCATCGCCGCCGATGGTTCGTTCCAGATAAAGGACGTGCCGGAAGGCCGTTTCCTTTTCCGGGTGTCCGTGCCGCCCGCAGCCGCGGGCATTACTGATTCCACACAGAAGTCCATCGCCCAGGGTGGCCGGGCCTTTACCGTGCCCACGCCCGACGCGCAGACCAAAGATGCACCGCTCGACCTCGGCGTCATTGATCTGGCCCTTGCCGTTCCACCCAAAGAGATGCAAGAGAAGACAGAAGCGGAACACGAACAGAAGGACGACGCCGGGCTGGGCGTGACCAAGCCGGATGCCACCGGCAAGAATGCTGAACAGTCCCCTGAAACAGCACCCGGTGCCGAAGCGTCCGAGCAAGGCGTCGTCAGGGTTCAGGGCGGCGTGAGTGAGGGGCCCGTCGCGCTGGACCATGAACTCATACTTCCTCTCTCCGTCTGGGACTACACTCCGCCGACAGACTGCACTCTTCTGCGATTCACCTGGGAAAAGGAAGGCCTGCGCGCCGTAGTGCATCCCAAATACAAATCCTGGCCGCACACGCAATGGCGCGCGCGCTTCGAAATCCTGGACAAGGATGGCAAGACGATTTCAACTGAAACCAAGACACTTGAGAACTCGGGAACCATCGAGACCGTTCCGCAGACGGAAGAGGCGGATCTGCCGTTCGACTTCTTGGGCCTCCAGAAGAACAACGCAAGCCGCTTTCGCGTCACTGCCGAATCTGTCTGGACGGAAAGCGGCAACGCGTTCCGGTTCGACCGGCGCACCCCGCTGTCTTTGGCACTCCACGCACCGGAGTATACGGACGTCATCATGACGGATGGTTTCAGCGCGCTGCGCTCGAACAGCGGGTCTTTTGCCACGTTCCGGATCGCTTACCTCCCCTCGCCCAAGAGTGTCTGGCAACTTTCCATTGTCCTTGCCGACGCGGAGGGCAAAGAGGTCGGCAGGGGGAGCAAAGTAATCGAGAATGACGGGGGACCCGTCAATACACTGGGCGGTGCGGTGTTTCGACAAACGGAGGAACTGATGGTGCCCCTGGTCGGCGCCCCGACCGCACTCGGGCGCGCAGAGCGGTTCACCGTGAGGCTGGAGAAAACAGAAACGCCTTCTCCGGCAGCGGAGACGAAGACAGAAGCCCCTGTTTCGGTTTCATTCAACGCCCCAAGGGTGACTGTTGATCCATCGGCGGGCACCATGCGCGCAACGACGGCGGACGGCACCAGGGGCTTTCAGATCACTGAAGTGAAGGGTTCCGCGCCCGCCTCCCAAGCTTCACCCAATGTTGCGGACAACGCCATCATTCCCGGCCGCGGCCTGAGCGAACCGGGCGTTGGCGACGGCGAAGAGGCCGTACGCGACAGGTTCGGTGAACCCGAGTTTGCGAAAGGGGGCCATCTCTCGTACACGGGGAAGAAAGGCGTGGATTTCTGCCTGGCGTTTGGGTCCGTGGCCGAAGTGCATTTCGGTGCTCCTTTTACGGGCAAGACCGCCGAAGGTGTGGGCATCGGTTCATCATTGGATGATGCCGTTATGGCCAGCGGCGGCGCATTGAAGACGGTGCAGGCAGATGCTCTCCAAACCCGCGAACAACAATCGGGAAGCGACCGTGTCCTGTATGAAGAGCAACGCGGCGGCAAGACAGGAGAATACGAGTTCGTTGACAGTTCCAGAGGCATACTCTATTGCGCCGATTCGGAAAAGAAGATCGTGCGGATCGCGGCGTTTTACCCGAACAGCCTGCAAACGGGTGTGTTCCCCCTCACGTCATTCCTGTTCACCCCGAAACACAGCAAAGGCATGGACGAGAATCGCGCCCAGATCGAAGCATTCCGGGACCGGTGCGGTCCCCGGCTTCGCAGCTTCCGCTGGGACATGGTCGAGGACAAGTTGGTCGGCGCCGTTTACGTGGATCGCGTGGCATCCCCTGTTGATGTGCTCAAGGACAGCGTCGACCTGACCTGCCTGGGAATGCGCACGATCAATGATCAGGCCGATCGCGACCAGTACCTTTGGGTGCCGATGGACGAGTGCCTGCGCCAGTTCAAGGCTCAGGGACCGGCTATCATAACGATTCCGGTCCTCAAAGACATGGAAAAACAGACGGGCGTCGTGGTTGAAGGTCTGGAATTGCTGCACCGGGGTTTGGAGAAGCCGCAAGACGTCTTGTTTGTCACGGTTCGCAACGCCACCCAATTCCCGACAGATTCCTTGGGGGCGGAATGCTGCCTGGACGGCTCCACGGCAGATAGAGGGATTCGCGGCCTCAGCCCGATGGAGTCCGGCGCTGCCGAGAAAGCCGTCTTTCCCGTTGCATTGGCCGAGGGCGCTAATACGTTGGTCGTCGTGATTGATCCGGAACACAAGTGCGATGCGCAGAGCCGCGACAAAAGGACCGTGCGGCTCGCGGTGGACTGCCATGACGGCAAACTCTCAGTCAAAGGCATCTTCACCGGTCCCGATGCGTCCGGAGCGGCAGATCCCGTAAAAGGCGCTGATTCCCAGCCTGGACAGAGGACCGACAGTACCAAGGATGTTCCGCCCAAGACGTTGATGTCGGACCTTGAACAGGGGGGGGCTTCGGCACCGGCAGTTGATATTGCACTTGCCCGGGACCCCGCACCCGACGCAGCCAAGATTCCCCAATACACCGCCGAAATGAAGCTCATCGCCGGTCCGCGCAAGTCCGTGGACGCCCTCTGTGCCGAATTGAAGGTGAACCGGGAGATCGAACATGGCGCGGACGCCGAACGTGTCTTCGCCACCACTGACGAAAGGGGAATCGAGGTGGTTTTCGCGGGCTTCGACAAGGATTCGGACCTGGAACTGATCAGTGCGCCGCGCGTCACGTTCAAGGCGGCCAAAGATGCGCCCGGGGATGCGGGGGCGTCCTCCTGGGGGCCGTTCAAGCTTGTGCTCCGCGCTGAAGGAAGGAAGTTGGCGAACGGAGAAGGGCAGATGACGAAGGCCGTGATGGAGGAGTTCTTTGGTGATTACAGCAGGTCGCTGCTGGATTTTCTGCACGACGAAAAGCCGATGGCGGTGATCATGGATACACAGGAGAACTATCTGGCCAAACGCATGAAAGGTGCGGGAATGGCGGCAATGCAGAGCAAAACGGGCGGCAAGGAGAACTACCCGACCAAAGGCGGAAAAGGGACAGAGCCAAAGCTCATTCCTGAAGGGGTCGCCATGGCGCTGCGTCTGGACAAGACGGAGAAACAGGATGAATTCGGCCTGAAGTTCTACTTCAACGACAAGGAGGTCGTTCAGCACGGGCGCGGTCTCGCGTTCTGGAAACCGAAGCCGACCCCTGAGGTCTTCGAAGCGCCCGTGGTGCTGCGCATGAGCAAACCCAATCCCTACCGGCTGGGCGAATGGGTGGTGGTCGTCACCAAGAACCGCGACCCCAAGAAAGGCACACTGACCCTGCTTCACATTGAGCGTGCCCCGTCCTCTGGAGCCCGGTTTTTCGAGACGCAGCCCCAGAATCACCCGACTCCCCGCACAGTACCGATCCCGGTCTATGTTACCCCACCGAAGGTTGAGAAGATATAGAGAACCAGGGACACGCCCCCGAGCAAGCCCAAATAGGTTTTTGACATGGAAAAGGGAAGGAGGCAACTTATGTGCGGCCACCGTAGATGTGTGTTGTGCGGCGCATGTTATGTCCTTGCGCTGATGATACCGGCATTACTGGCCGTGCCGCTGTCAGCCGGGGGCCAACCGGGTCATATTACCGCGGCCAACGCGTTCCTTGCCCCCTTTCTGGGACCTTGGAGCGAAACGCTTCCCCCCAACGCACATCCCATATCCGCGTGGACGCCGCACCTGTTCGATAAGGCCGTGATACTCAGCGTGGCAACTGTGGTCCTAACCCAATATGGGAGTTCCCCCGGCTCTGCCGGGGTGGCAGTAGTAGTTTGACATTTCCTGGAATCGGTTTCGCGTAGCAAGCAGATGAAGACTTGGCACACGATGACCATCTCCGAGATACGACTGAATGAAATACTGGGTTGCCCGCCGAAGCGGCTGGTCATGGGACAGGTTGAAGGTCATACAGATTGGCTCCGAATCAGGGAAGTAGCCACTACATTCATCGGGCCGTTTTGAGCGGCTCAAATCGTAAAGCCCCCGGCTCCGCCGGGGGATACTTACTCCTCTTGTCATGCGTGACGAGAGGCAAGTCCGCAGTGGCGGCCACCGTGTTTGCAGTGCTGCTTCTCCTGGTATGGGCGGGCCACGGCATGATAAAGGTCATAATGGAGCTGTCCTGAGAAAGAACGACATGCACTGTCGCCTGCGGCAAAGAAGTGCTTGACACAGGAAGACTAAGAAATGTAGGGGCGTGAACGTTACTATGATTGAAGTGTGGCACGCCTGTGGATACGGAAAAAGGAAACCCACCATGAAAACGATGAGACTGACGGTTCCTCTGCTGCTGTTGGCCGCCCTGTTGTTCCCGGGCGTGCCCGCTTCCGCCATGATTTCCGTCTACTCCGGCCACTCGCCGGTAACCCTGGAGAGCCTGCCCAAGGGCGCCGCGGAACTGGCGAATCTGAAATCGCGCTTCCGCTTGACCGAGGGGCCGCCATTCGGAGGCGGTGAGTACATCTTCGAGTACCGGGGAGGCACGGCTTCGTTTCAGCGGGCGCTGGAGGCGTTGGCCGCCATTCGCGGGCCCAAACGGGAACTGGTGCTCTGTGACGGCCCCGGAAAAATGTGCGCCGTCAATGACGACGAACAGCATCCCATTGACTGGACCTTCACCGTCTGGTCGCCCGAGTCTTACTACGCAATCTTCAACCGGCCCGACATCGGTCCCCTGTTTGACGAAGTGCCCAACTACGGCGAAACAGTTCCGCCGCCGCGCATCCATCTCTACCTGTGGAAGGACGGCCGCGTGGATTGGAGGGACGTCAAAGTTCCGGCAGGCATCGATGTCGTGGACCGGCGCGCCGAAAGCGCCAAGGTCAAGCCGGAAGGCGGCGGGCTGCTCATCGGAACCGTTTATGACATGTGCACCGGCAGGCCCGTTCCGGGCGCGGTGATCTCGCTGGAGCAGTGGCGCGGCGACCCCAAACCGGAAGCCAACACGGCAGCGGCCGACGAGGACGGGAACTTTCGGATAGAACACGTCCAGAACGGGTCTTTCTACATCCACGCCGCCGCGGATCACTATGCAACGCGGCAGGCGGGATGTTTCCACAATGAGGGGCAAGAATTCCAGGAGGAAACCATCTATCTTGCGCCCGCCAGAACCCTGGAAGGCAAGGCCGTGGATTCCGAGGGAAAACCGGTGGCAGGGGTCAAGATTCAAGTGAATTCGCTGCAGGGCATTGACGGCAAATGTTATCCCCGTCCGCGAAAAGACGGACCCGCCTGCATCACCAGCGATGAGAACGGGTTGTTTCGTATTCCCGGCCTGCCGCAAGGCTACGCCCACATTATGACTTTCGGCGAATGGCAGTGCGAGGAACAGTTTCGCATCTATGGCACGGCGGACCCCGTTGTTCGTTCACGGAACAACGAGATCCGCCTGACAGTCCTGCGGACCGGTGAGATTCACGGGCATGTCGTTGTCCCGGGCGGTGCGGCGCTGCCTGCCAACGTGGAGGTGCGCTGCTTTCGGCTCAACAACGCCTCTGCGGACCGTCTTTTCGAAAGCCGTGCGCCGAAGGCCGACAAAACCTTCTCCCAGTCCGGACTGTTGCCCGGTGAATACCTCGTCAGCGTTGTCGACATATCCAAGCGGGACAATCTGTGGAAGGACGACCGACCGAAGCTGGAAGACCTTGTGAAGGCAATTGAGCAGGCGCCGGGCACCAAGCGCGTTACGCTCAAACCCGGCGGGTCAGTGGATGTCGAACTGACCTGCGGCCCTTGAACCTGGGGTCTGTCTTGGCCGGTTCCTCGGACAAGCGCCCTTCTTGAATCGTATGGTTTCCGCATGGATTATATGGGTGTGACTGAACAGCCCGTCATACGGGAACCGGGGAACTGAAAGGGTCGCCATGAAGAGGAACATGTGCTTTCTGGGTGTTTGTTTACTGCTCGTTGCCCTGGCATGGGGCTTGGGAATGCAAAGTGCCCGTGCTGCGGAGGCGGCCAAGGATATCGGGAGGTTTGAGTTCCGCTGGGTTGTGCAGGACGGCGAAAAGGACGCCTTCGACGAGGTGGTCTGGAACAGCGTGAACGGCGGGTCTGACAAGGCCTACAAAGTGGCCAAAGAAGCCGTGGTCACGGACGAAGACATTTCGAAGGCGGTGGCAAGACCAGACCAATCGCATCCTGGAAAGAGTATGGTGCTGGTTGAACTCTGGCCCGAAGCCTCCGAGCGTCTGAAGAATTCGACAAGGGAAAAGGTGGGCCATGAATGCGCGCTCATCATCGACGGCGCCATTCTGAACGTCGCCACGGTCCGGGATGCCATAAGCCACCGCATGGCTGTCTTCGGCATGAATCCCGATGCCGCCGGAGGGCTTGCCAGACTGTTGTCCATGCGCGCAAAGGCGCCGGTCAGCCAATGGCTGAGCCCCCCGGAAGGCATCGTGCTGGATCCTTCCGGGCAGCCGGTGGCCGGCGCCGATGTGGTGGTGCTGCCCTCGGGCGCGGCTGTCAAGGGACGCACGGCGAAATTGTCCGAACAGCCGTTCCCGCCCGGCGTTGTGGTCACGAAGACGGCGGGTGACGGAAAATTCAAGTGCGACGACATTAAGAAGCCTTACCTGATACTGGCCGAGTCCGCCGCCGGATACGCGGAAATCACCGGCGAGCAGTTGCTGGCAGCCAAAGAAATACGGCTGACGCCGTTCGCCAGAGTTGGGGGGCGGGTCTATTGCGGGCGCGACCCCTACAAGAATGGTCCTGTTGCGCTGGTGATGGCGGAACCGAAACGCAGGGTGGGCGGCACGCCCGGCGAAGAAGTGCAGATCTTTGCGCATGTCTTCACAAACACGGACGAAGAGGGGAAATATGTCTTCGACCGTGTCCGGCAAGGCCGATACAGCGTCTGTTACGCCAACGGCGAAGGAACGGTGCCGATCTATGCGACCGGAACCGCCGTCGAGGCAAAGTCCGGCGAAGCCGCCGAATGTGTGATTGGCGATCCCGTGGGTGGTTCCGTCAAGGGAAAGCTCCATTTGGACCGTTGGAATCTGCCCCCGGTGGCGTTGGATAAAGTCCGCATTCATTTGATGGGAACCGTATCTGGCGTGTTGACTGAGGCAATGGACAAATCTGCCCAGGAAGCCTGGCAGGAATTCAGCAATTCGGAATGCGGCCGGCAACGGGACAGAGTGATCAAGGCAGAACCAGACGGCTCATTCCACGCCGAGGGGCTTTCCGCAGGCGAATATGGCCTGGATTGCTCTGTGTTCGGCGAAGACATCGGAGTTGCAGGCGATTCGGGCAGGGCCGGCGGGAACAATCTGGGGTTTACGTTGAAGCCGGAAAAGAAGGACATAGATCTTGGTGAAGTGGGGATTGGTCAGAATCCGCGCTGGAAAATGCCGTTGACATCACGGCTTTGGAACTGGGTGTCCGGGACAAAGTAGGAGAAACGGTTTCCGGAACTTCCGGCCGGTTCCACACCCGGAGTTTCGAAAGGACTTTCATGAAGAGGGTCTTGTTGCTTCTGGGGGCCTGCGCTCTGCTCGTTGCCCTGGTGGTGAGCGGAAGCAGTCTCCTGTTGCTGCATACCGACGCGGCGTTGAAAGCGACCGTGGCGAGGCTTGTGTCGGAAGCCGTTCCCGTCAAAGCCGAAGACCTTTTGCCCGAGGCGGAAAGATCCGTGCCGGCAAAGCCCGTCACACCGGCCGCGCCGGAACGGTCAAAGCCTGCGGAACCACTGGAGTCCGTGGCGGAGTTCCTGTTTGACCAGAAGAATGCGATCATTGACCATCAGGAGGTTTTTGATCTCTGGGACAGGATGCCTGACTGGACCGCTGATGAGGAGGTGCGGGTTCAGGCAGTGTTGGCCGTGAATGCGGAGCTCATGTCCAGACTGGAGGCGCTGCTTCCGCAGCCGCGGACGGGCATTCGTTTCCTGTACGCGATGACAGGGTTTGACAAAGTTCCCCCCCCGACCCCTTTGCCTTCAACGGCCGCCGCTGGGTCCCGGCATTCTGTCTGATGCAGTTCGAGGCAAGTCTGGCATACCGCGAAGGGCGTTTCGACGACGCACTGGACGCGCACACCCTCATGCTCCTGCTTGACCGCCATCTGCGCGGCTTTCCCCTGCATGGCAACCTGCTGCTGTTCCTGTGGGACACGAATCCGCGGCTTTTGGCGCGCATTCTACTGGATGGGCGATTCTCCGAGGGGGCCATGCGCTCTTTTGAAACCGTGCTGGAGGAATGCGGCGGACGCGAAGACTTGGTGCGCGGCACACAGGAGGAAGTGTTCCTGATTCGCAAAGAGCTTGAAGACCCCAAGCTGATCATGAAAGAGATTCAACGCGCCGGCGATGTCGGCATTCTCATGCAGGCGCTGGGCGTTGCGTACGCCTCGCCGTTGTGCGACTTCAAGCGCCAGATGGACGAAACGCTGCTGCTGGAAATGCACGGCATTGAGTTGAAACTGCTGGGTTTGCCCTATGGCCAGGGCCGGGAACTTGCAAGGCAATACCGGGACCAGTACGGCCACTTGAGCATTGAAAAGCTGCCCCTCCTGCGCCACAGGACCGAAGACACCATGGAACGCGCGCTTGGCCAGGCTGAATTCGAGGTTTTTCTGGGGGAAGCGCGCATCGCTTTGGCCTTGCACCGGTATCAGGAAAAGGCCGGCGCATATCCGGACGAGCTTCAGGCGCTTGTCCCTCAATACCTGTCCGGAATCCCCCTGGATTCCTTCTCGGGCGAGCCGTTGCGCTACCTGCGCGCGGACAAGGATTACGTTCTTTTCAGTGCCGGAGAAAACGGGCTGTACGATCTCAAGACGGAGGGAAAGGAGCGGGCAAGGCAACTGACCGCCGGGGGCACGCCCGTATGGCCGGAAGACGACGAGGTTTGGGGCATACGGCCCAAGTGGTGAGAACCCTCAAACGGCGAGAGGAGATACGCCGCTGCCATGAGCCTCTTTGCGATGGGCAAACGTGACGACTAAAATATTAGTTGACAAACCGCGCGGTCTGTGTTACGCTATGACTAAGAGGTTAGGCAACGGTCGGAAAATGCGCGATGAAGCCCGGGCAGGAAGTGCGCAGACCGGCCGAACCTCTCCACTGTTGGAATCGGAAGAATTGTACCCCGAAGAGATTGAAGCGGTTCGCAGGGAAGCGAACCGCCGCCTTAAGGAGTGAACGCAAACGAGGAAGTATGCCATGTTCGCCACCGTAACCCTGTTGAACAATCTCGGCCGCTGGCTTGCGGCAAACCTGGGCCGCATAAGCGTTGAACTGGCCATTCTCGCGGTGATTGTGCTGGCGGTGTTGTATGTCCTGCGGGTCAAGTCGCCTGCAGCGCGGCACCTGTTTCTCAGTCTTCTGCTGGCGAAGCCGGTGGTTATGCTGCTGGTGGCCTCCCCATTGTCACTTTACGCCTTTCTGGGGCTATCGTCACAGCATGCAGCCCCGATCCCCACGGCCGCATTCGCCGTGCAGTCAGCGCCGATGGCCGAGCACATGGCGGAGGCGGCGCGCACCTCGGGCGATGCCCCGGCACCCGCCGCAGCGATGCCCCCGCCCTTCTGGCGGGTGATTGACCGCTACGGCCTGCTGTTCATGGCGTGGGCGCTGGTCGCGGGCGTGTTTGGCGTGCGTCTGCTGTTGGGCTGCGCCTATGTCACCTTCCTGCGGAGCACGGCGCTCCGGCAAGTCGGCGGCCCTTTGGAACAGACCGTGGTGGCCGCCTCGCAGGCATTGGGAACACGCCGCCGCGTGCATATCGCCACCACGCAGGTCGCCCATGGTCCGGTGCTGGCGGGTGTCTTTCGCCCGGTCATTCTGCTGCCTGAAACCATGGCCGCGGCGTTGACGCCGGAACAGCTCAAACTCGTGGTCACCCATGAACTCGCACATGCCCGCCGATGGGACAATCTTGTCCTGCTCGTGCAGCGCCTTGCCGAAACGCTCCTCTTCTTCCACCCGGTGGTGTGGGTCTGCGGCTGGCTGATGCGCCGTGAGGCGGAAGCGGCCTGCGACGACGCCGTGGTGGCCGCGTACAGTAGTCCCGC
>CAIXUF010001229.1 GCA_903922535.1 Candidatus Hydrogenedentota bacterium | reverse complement strand
CGGACGAATTCCTCAAGAGAGTCAAGAAACTCCCTCGGAAGGAGTCCCACTTCCTGCAACGCAAGCTTCACGAGTACATCTACGCGCAACTTCGCAAGAACCCGTTCCTCGGGCGGAACATCAGGAAACTCAGGGGATACACGCCAGATACCTGGCGGTATCGCCTCGGCGATTTCCGAGTGTTCTTCCTGGTTGATCAGGCCAATCGGACGGCCTTCGTGTTGTCCGTCGATGACCGCCGGGATGCATACCGATAGAGATGGGCCAACAATCGCATGAAACGCACCGCATCAACCGCGCCGATTCGATTCCTATCGACCGCGCCACTTACAACGCTTGCCTCGACCCGAACGACTATCGGGGCGCGAGATCAAAACCATCGGGGACAATTTCATGGCCGCGTTCCACGCCGTGGAGAAGGCGCTGGACTATGCCATGGCCCTGCAAGCCAATCCCGGTCATGCACGGGTGCAAATCCGCGCAGGGATTCACATCGGGCCGATGCAGGTTGAGGAAAACGACCTCTTCGGCGGCGCGGTGAGTTTTGCCGCCCGTGTGGTGGGCGCGATCCAAGGAGCCGAGATTTGGCTGAGCGAGAGGTGATGGCTATGCTCCCAGAAGTAACGCGTGTTCGGGCCGGGACGGATTACCGGCTGGGAATCGGCTTTTCCGACGGCAAAGAAGGTGTCTACGACTGCCGCCCCTTGCTTGATTTCGGCGTGTTCCGCGAATTGCGGGACCCGGCCCACTTCCAACAGGTTAAGGTCGTCAACGGCACAGTCGCTTGGCCGCATCAACAGGATATTTGTCCTGACACGCTCTATCTGGATTCTGAACAGGCGCGGTGAGGAGTTGAGCAACGCCATCAGCGGTGGGGCCGTGGATAGCGCGATGAAGGTTCACAGGCGTTAGTTTTGGCACTATGCTACAATTGATGGCAGGAGATGATGCGGATGCATAACGAGTTCACGGCTATCGTGGAAAGAGACAGTGAATGGTACGTGGCCTACTGTTTGGAAGTGCCGGGGGCAAACGGACAAGGCAAGTCGGTCGAGGAGTGCAAACGCAATCTGTCGGAAGCCACGGCGCTCATTTTCGAGGATAGGCAGGAAGGTAGGCCGGACGCTGTCAGTCCATGCTGCTGAGGCACGCGGGGCACCACAGGAAAGGTCTACGCGCCAACGCCGGAAGGTCCGTGGTATAATTGCCCGGAGTTCGTTGGCGGACGAGATGCGTGGATGACGGCGCAATGCAGGAAGTGCGCGGAAAAGTGCTATGAAAACCAGGCCAATCCGCATGTACGTCGAAACATCGGTATTTGGCGGCGTGTGTGACGATATATTCACAATACCCAGCATCGCGTTCTTCGACCTTGCCAGGCGGGGACGCTTTAGCCTCGTCGTTTCCGAGGTCGTGGCGGAAGAACTGGTAAAGGCTCCGGTAGCCGTGCGAGATGTCTTTGACGAAATCATAGTGCTATCGGAACGCGTCGAGACTTCATCCGCCGCGCTCGCG
>CAIXUF010001228.1 GCA_903922535.1 Candidatus Hydrogenedentota bacterium | reverse complement strand
GGTACTGCACCCGCACCGTCTTGTGGCCGTCGGCGCCCGCTGGCAGCGTCCAGGCCCTCGTTGCCGCCAGCACCTCCCAGGCGGACCAGTTCGACCCGGCATTGCTGACCCGCATGCGCGACACGCCCAATCCGGTGCCGTCACTCCAGGTTAGGGTCAGGGTGACATTGCGGTTGTTGGTGGCGCTGCGGTTGCCGTTGATCAGAATCGTGCCTGTCGGCACGGTCTTGTCAACGGAGTACGACTGCCCGCCGTCGTAATCCCCGTTGCCAATCCCAACACCTCCGAGCGGCACCAGAGAGGCGTTCTTGATGGTGTCATTGTCCACCAGGTCGAGGCGAAGCGTCCCGTCTCCCGTCCCCGTGGCCACCGTGACGAGCCGGGTAGCCCCGGAGTCCGCCGACACGGCGGACACGCCGCAGCCCGAAAGGGTTCCGTTGGTCGCCACGAAAAAGTCCGCGGCGTCCACGCCGGTGACCGCCTCCGAGAAAGTCACGGTGAACTGGACGGCCGCAGCGTTTGTGCGCTCCGAACCGACCCGCGTGATCGCGTTCACAACCGATCCCGGGCCTGAAGGGATCAACGGCCCGGGAATCCCGTGGAAAAGAGTCTCGGACGTGGGCGACAGCGACATCGGCCCCGACACAAGACCCACGGCGCTTGTAAGTGTGTAGCCACCTGAGGTGGACACGTTGCCTCCGCTCGTCACGGCGTCTTGCGACACGGTGTTGCCGGACGAATCCTGCAACACATCGGCACGGGTGCCGGGTGCCAACAAAAAAAGGAAACACAGGGCCACAACAATACCGAGACCCGTTCCCGGAACAAGAACGGGACCCCGCGTGGCCCGGTTGCTTATGCGGCTTGTTTTGTCCATGGTCGTGCTCCTTGGTTCAAATGTGAGCCTGTTACTTCGCCGCCATGGTGTTTACCAGCGCCTTCAATGCCTGGAGTTCCGCGCGCAGTTCGGCAATCTCCCGGTCTTTCTCCGCCATGCCCTGCGTAAGCCGCTGGTTGAGCCCCTGAATCGCCGCCAAGGCCACGCCGTTCCCGTCGACCGTCGAGATCCCCTTGTCGGTCTCGCCAACGCCGAAGGCCGCGTACACGTCCTGCGCCATCGGGCCCACGTGGCGGATGGACGCGTCCTGAGATTTGTAGTTCCACGTCGTGATCGGCAGCGCCGCCACCTTGTCCAGCACCTCCCCGCTGTCTACCGGCGCGAAGTTCTCCTTCGCATTGCGGTCGCTCATGTCGGTCCACGAGCCGGACCCGGCCGCCAGCGTCACGCCAGTGTCGCCGGTACTCGAATAGAACCATGTGCCGCCGGAGGCCCGCACGCGGAACTCATTGGCGGACGTGGAACTACAGCCCGTCCCGGTCGAATCCGACCAGACAAAGGCGCCGTTGTGCAGCGCCTGGGCATTTACCCCCGCGGCGAAACTGTACATCCCCGAGGCGGTGTTCGACAAGCCGCCGGGAACCATGGAGGCCGTACCGCTGGCGGTATTTCCGCTTCCGCCACCGATCCAGGCGTACATGATGCTTGCGGTGTTGCTGCCTCCACCGCTCACGGTGGCATAGCTGCCGCTGGCGGTGTTGTACGAACCGCCGCCCACTGTCGCAAACACGTGATCCTGCGCCGTCCCTGAGTTGTCACCCGCCGTGTTTCCACCTCCGCCGCCCACCGTGCCGTAATCGTCGGTAACCTTGTTATAGCTTATGGCGGGGTTGCCAATAGCCGCGGGCGCGCCGCCTGCTATAGTGCCGTATGCCGCTTGGACCGAGTTGTAGTATCCGCCGCCCACCGTCGCATAGGTGCCGTTGGCCGTATTGCTGGAGCCGCCGCCTATCGTGGCGGAGGTGCCACTGGCGGTATTCTCCCCGCCGCCGCTCACCGTGGCGCTGTTTGCGCTGGCGGCGTTGTTGGCTCCGCCATTCACCACGGCGTAATTCCCGCTGGCAGTGCTGTTGCTGCCGCCGGTCACCGTCGCGTAATTGCCGCTGGCCGTATTGCCGAACCCGCCGCTCACCGTCGCGTAGGCCTTGTCAGCGACCGTTCCCGCCGCATCGCCGGCCTGGTTCTTCGCGCCGCCCGCGATAACGCCGAAATTGTCTGTCACGGTGTTCACGAAACTGTTGAAACCGCCGCCGCTGACCGTGCCGCCCAAAACCCCGGACGTGACGCCGTTGCCGCTGTATCCGCCGATGATATTGGGATCGTTTGCGGGCTCAATCCGAAAGGCACGCTGGTTGTTCACCCGGAAATCAAGCGCGACATTGTCTGTGGTGCCGATGAAATTGGTGCCGCTCACCGTGCCCGCGTTGCCCAGCGTCTTCCAAAAACTGATGGCATGCAGCGAGTCCAGCATGTCTGCATTGGTTGCCGCCGCGGCGTTTGTGATGGTGATATTGTCGGGCACCTGCGCATCCGTGACCATCCCGGTCATGGTCGACAACGCATGCGAGTGGGAAACTGCCGCAAATGCCGAGGCGTGACTGCCGTCCAGCATATCCGCGTTGCTGGCGTTGGTTGCACTGGTTGCGTTCGTGGCCGTGTCCGCGGTCGTGGCGGTTCCGGCCGTCGCCGCGTGGTTGACGGTGATGTCATCCGGCACCTGCGCATCCGTCACCGCACCACTCAGGTTCGACAGGGTATGCGTGTGTGAAGTCCTTGCAAAGGTGGTGAGAAGCGATCCCCAGTCATTGCCGGCAAGCGTGTCAGAATCGCCCGCCCGCACAGCCCGTCGGGCCAGGGGAACCATGCTGAAGGGCACGCGCGGTGTAAAGGCCTGCAGGCCGCTGCCGAGGTTGGCGCTGACCTGAAGCCAGCGGGGCGCGTCTTCGTCAAAGATCGAACCGAACTCGAGGGTCAGACCCAATTCCACGGCAAAAGCCCCCTTGGTAACCGTGATCGTGTGGTCGGTCTCCTCCCACAGGCTGTTGCCCGCGGTCGCGGCGTCCCAGATCGAAAACGCCATGGGATAGGAGCCATCGGGCACGGCAGTGCCGGAGGGGGCCGTCAGTGTCCCCTGATAGGTAATGCCACCATTGGCGGCCAGTGCCATTCCCCCCATGGTCATCACTGTGACGGTCAGAAGGACGGCCCACATAGGCTGATACGATGGCATGTTTCTCATTTTGTCATACTCCATGCGTTGTTG
>CAIXUF010001227.1 GCA_903922535.1 Candidatus Hydrogenedentota bacterium | reverse complement strand
CGGCGGACGCGGCCGCTGGGTCTTGCAGAACATGGTGAAGCCGGCCAGCGAGAACACGACGCTTGTGGCGGTGTGCGACATCTGGAGCAAGCGCCGGGAAAGCTATCCGGCGGAGGCGGAGAATCTCTACGGAATCAAGCCAAAGCCCTTTGCGGACTACCGGAAGCTGCTCGAAGACCCGGATATTGACGCGGTGGTCATCGCCACGCCGGACCACCAGCACTGCATCATGACCATTGACGCGGTGCAGGCCGGCAAACACGTCTATGTCGAGAAGCCCATCGCGCCCAATGCGACCGACCTGCCGGAACTCCTCCGCTGCCGCGATGCGGTGAAGGCGTCCAAGCGCGCCGTCCAGATGGGTTCGCAGGGCTGCAGCAGTCCGGGCGCCGCCGCCATCCGCGAGTTTATCAAGGAGGGCAAGCTGGGCAGGCTGTTCCGCGTCGAGTCCACCGAATCGCTTCTCGTGCCCTACTGGGTGAATTACAAGGGGCCGGAGACGGAGGCGGAGACCGACTGGAAGGCGTGGCTGCACAACCGGGCGGATCGCCCCTTCGATGCCAACATGCACGCAAAGTGGATGGGCTATCTGGACATCACCAGCGGCACCATCGGCGGATGGATGAGCCACTTCTCCAACACGGTGCATTTCGTCACGGGCTGCGGTTTCCCCAAGGCGGCAACGGCGTTTGGCGCCAAATACGCGTTCAACAATGATCCGAAGTGCGACGCGCCGGACCAGACGGTCGCGGTGCTTGAATACGACGGTTTTTTCACGCAGTTCAACAGCCATTTTGGCAGCACGCTGCACAGCGAGAGCACCACGTTCATGTTCGAAAAGGGCCTGCTGCGCTGCGGCTTCGGCCATGACCCAGGCAACCCGGTCTATTCGAGCGAGGGGGTGGACGACAGCATTCCATCGACGAAGCTTCTCGACAAGGACCCGCCCTATCCGGGACAGGCGCACATGGAGAACTGGTTCGGCTGCATCCGCAACGGCGGCGAGACCAACGCGAACATGGACTTCGGCTACATGCAGGGAATCGCGGTGCTGCTCGGCGACAAGGCGTACCGCGAGGGCCGTCGCGTCACCTTCGATGCGGAAAAATGCTTGATATCATAGCCTTTCGCGCCGGTTCCCCTTTCCAGCAGACCCTGCTATACTGACACCTGTTTATTAACTGCCGCCCCAGAAGGGCACGGCGCAGTTTTGGGGCGTGCGGGTGAATGCCACAACCATGCATGGCAAAGGAGGATCTGGCAATGTGTGATCACTGCACGCGGAGGGAGTTCTTTGGAATGAGCGCGGTGGGCGGCCTGCTGCTGGCGAGCGCGGCCGGTTCCTACGCGATGGCCGCCGACATGCCGCCCACACGGCCGCGCGGCAAGGCGCGCATACTCGTCATGATCACGGGCGATCCCCAGCCGGGAGACCGCACCTGGGGTTCCGACGCGGGCCAGATCGCGGCCATGAAGGACAAACTCGCCGAGGTCGAGAAGAAGCTGGGGAATGTTGAACTGGTCATGGGAGAGGCACACACGGCGGCGGAGGTTCAGGCGCTGCTGGACGGCGTGGGCCCGGACGTGCCGGTGCTGGCGATCAACGTGCAGTGCTTCTCGTTGAAGATCATTGCGGAGCCGGTGCTCAAGGAGGGACGGCCGATGGCGGTGTTTGTACTGCCGGCCAGCGGCCACGACTGGATGTACGTGCCGCGCTGGCGCCGGGCGGGACACCGTGTCTCGCTGCTTGCGAGCAGTGACCTCGGCGAACTGGAGCGGGCCGTGCGGCTGTTGCGCGTGATTCCCATGATGAAGCAGAGCAGGATTCTCCTGCTCCCGCCCGCCCAGGGCACACAGCCGGCCCGCACCCCGGAAGAGATCAAGAAGCGCCTGGGCGCCGACGTGGTCGCCGTGGACGAAAAGGCATTTGACGATTTGATTACGGCCGCGGACGAGGCCGCCGTGCGCGCCGAGATTGAAGCGTGGACCAAAGGCGCCAAGGAAATCCTCGAACCAAACAAGGAAGACATCGAGAAGGCGGCGCGCGTCAGCATCGCGCTGAGCAACCTCATCGAGCAGGAGAAGGCCGACGGCCTGGCCATCGGCACCTGCATGGGCTGGCTGCCGCGCGGGTTTCCGTGCCTGGGCTTCGCGCGCCTGCGCGACCGCGGCGTGCCCGCCGCCTGCGAGGGCGACATGGACTCGCTGCTGACCATGCTGCTGTACCAGTACGCCATGGACAAGCCCGGATTCCAGGGCAACGCCACCTTCGACACCTCGCGCAACGCCCTGTGGACGGCGCACTGCACCGCGCCGCTCAAGATGGACGGACCGGATGGCAAGGAGGCGCCCTACCTGCTGCGCGGACATTCCGAGGTGGGCGGCAGCGGTTGCGTGCCCGAGGTGCAGTACCGCCTGGGCGAGGTCGTCACCCGCTCAAAGTTTGTCAATCTCGACACGCTCCTGATATCGACCGGCAAGATCATCGAGGTTCCGGCGAAGTCCGTGCACGGCTGCCGTACCCAGATCGTCACCGAGGTCCGCGACGCGGCCAAGATGGCGGCCAACTGGAGCAGCGCGCTCGAGACCGAGGACGCCATGACACTGCTGCACCGCGTGGTGGTCTACGGCGACCACATGGAGAGCATGCGGCATCTGGCCAACCTGATGGATCTGAAGATCGTCGAGGAGGGTTGATTCCCGTTTGAAGAAGAGTGTGGTTCCTTGAAACGTTAAGGGGACTGGCGTCCTGTTTCCGCCCAGAGTTGGAATACGTCAACACCAGCCTGTACCGGAAACAGGCGCCAGTTGCCCGGCCCTTGCGGACACGGAGGAAGAATCATGACCAAGGACATGTCACCCGCCCCGAAACAGGGCGCATTTGAGGATCTGAAACGGCGCAACGATCACAATGCGGAATACTGGAGCGCCCGGGACCTGCAGCCGCTGCTCGGATACAGCCAGTGGCGGCGTTTTGAAGAGGCCGTCCAGCGCGCCATAACCTCTTCCAAACACTCGGGTAACGATCCAGCCTATCAGTTTGCCGGCGCCGGCAAATTGATCGAGCACGGCAAAGGCGGAAAACGCGGCATTCAAGATTTTCACCTGTCTCGTTTCGCGTGTTACCTTATTACCCAAAACGGCGACCCACGCAAGCCCGAAATAGCCCGCGATCAGGAATATTTCGCCGTCCAGACCCGCGACAGACTCAAGCGCGAGGGGATACGCGGCGGGCAGCGCGCCATCGACACCCACATGCAGGTCGGACGCGAGGTGCGCGCCGCCATACAGCGCATCGGCGGCACACCCCCTGAGAACCTCCCCCCCGCCGTTCTTTACTCACTGGACATATGACCGAAACGTAGGTAATACAAAAGCCAAGGCGCGCAAAAAAAGATCGCCGCAACAGCTTGTATCACTTCTGTTGCGGCTCAAAAGGCGTAAACTCAGGCCGGGGAGGCGTATTTGCAGTGACAATGTGGGGACAGGCTCTCTCGCCTGCGCTCTTGCACCTAATAGCGGTAATGCTCAGGCTTGAAGGGGCCTTCCACGGAAAGGCCCAGATAGTCGGCCTGTTTGGGCGTCAGGGATTCCAAATCGGCGCCCAGTTTGCCCAAGTGCAGCCGGGCGACTTCCTCGTCGAGCTTCTTGGGCAGCGTGTACACCTGGCCCTTTTCGTACTTCTCGGGCTCGGTCCACAGGGCGATCTGGGCCAGGGTCTGGTTGGTGAAGGAGTTGGACATCACGAAGGAGGGGTGGCCCGTGGCGCAGCCAAGGTTCACCAGCCGTCCGCGCGCCAGCAGGATGATCTGCTTGCCGTCGGGGAACACGAACTTGTCCACCTGCGGCTTTATGTTGATTTCGGTGATGGCGGGGTCGTTTTCCAGTGAGGCCACGTCGATTTCGGAATCGAAATGCCCGATGTTGCACACGATCGCCTGGTCCTTCATGGCGCGCATGTGGTCGCCCGTGATGACGTCACAGCAGCCCGTGCAGGTGACGAAGATGTCGCCGATCTTGGCGGCGTCGGCCATCTTCATGACCTGGTAGCCCTCCATGGAGGCCTGCAGCGCGCAGATGGGGTCGATCTCGGTGACGATAATGCGCGAGCCCAGACCGCGCATCGCGTCGGCGCAGCCTTTGCCCACGTCGCCGTAGCCGGCCACGACCGTGACCTTGCCCGCAACCATGATGTCCGTGGCGCGCTTGATGCCGTCCGCCAGCGATTCGCGGCAGCCGTAGAGGTTGTCAAACTTGGACTTGGTGACCGAGTCGTTGACGTTCATGGCACGGGTGAGGAGCGCGCCCTGCTTCATCATCTGGTAGAGCCGGTGGACGCCCGTCGTCGTCTCCTCGGACACGCCGACCCAGTTGGCCGAGATGCGGTGCCAGCACTCCGGATCCTCGCCGTGCACCCGGTGCAGCAGCGTGTCGATGATCTCGATTTCCTTGTTGTCGCGGCAGACCGGCGGCAGTGCGCCGGTCCTGGTGAAAGTGTCTTCAAACTCGCAGCCGCGGTGGATCAGCAACGTCGCGTCGCCGCCGTCGTCGACGATCATGTTCAGCGTCTGTCCGCCGGGGAAGCAGATGGCCTGGTAGGTGCACCACCAGTACTCCTCCAGCGTTTCGCCCTTCCAGGCGAACACGGGCACGCCCGCGGCGGCGATGGCCGCGGCGGCGTGGTCCTGCGTGGAGAAGATGTTGCAGCTTGCCCAGCGCACGTCCGCGCCCAGCGCCTTGAGCGTCTCGATGAGCACCGCCGTCTGGATCGTCATGTGCAGCGAGCCCATGATGCGCGCGCCCTTGAGCGGCTGCTGCGCGGCGTACTGTTCGCGCACCGCCATCAGCCCCGGCATCTCCTTCTCCGCCATGTCGAGTTCTTTGCGGCCCCAGTCGGCCAGCGACAGGTCGGCCACTTTGTATGCAAGACCCGGTTCTGTCTTCGGAATTGCGATTGCCACCGCCATTGGTGTCGTTCCTTGTCTGTTGATTGCCGCGCTTTGTGCGTGTCCGACCATTATAACCCAGGGAGGGCCATTGTTACCGGCTTCTTTTCGCCGGGAGAAAGGACGAAAGAAACCCAAAGGACCAAAAGGACGCGTCCAGATGCGCAACACCTGCCCTCTCTGTCCTTTTCGTCCCTTACGTCCTTTGCGTCCATCCTTCTGGGGTTGAACATCCAAACCCCAATAGTCCCATTAACTGCGACTATCGTTTCAGTTCGGCCCGAATGCCGTCCCATGACTGCTCGGGCGGCAGCGCGCCGAGAAAGCGCACCGTCTCCGCGCCGAGCACGGAACCCAGCCGCCCGCAGGCATCCAGCGGCCAGCCATGCAGCCAGCCGTACAGGAACCCGGCGGCCCAGCAGTCGCCCGCGCCCGTCGTGTCGATTACCGTGTCGGCGCGGACGGCGTCCACCCGCGCGGTCTCGCCGGCCCGCTGGAGCAGCGCCCCGCGCGCGCCCAACTTCACCGCCACGGTGCCGCACCGTTCGCCCAGTTCGGCAAGGGCCACTTCGGGGTTGTCCTCCCCGATGTACTCGCGGGCCTCGTCCTCGTTGGCGAACACGGCGTCCACGTACTCGTCCAGCAAAGCCGGGAGCACGTCCGCCGCCGCGCGCACGACCTCAAAGGAACCCAGGTCCAAGCTGACTGTGCAGCCCGCACGGCGCGCCGCATCCAGCACCGCCTCCGTCAGGGGGCGGTTGAACAGCAGATAACCCTCGACATGCGCGTGGGCGCAGCCGGCGAAATCCTCGGGACCGATTCCTTCGGGAGCCAGCAGCAACGCCGCGCCCAGATCGGTGCGCATCGTGCGCTCCGAATCGGGCGTGACCAGGCTCAGGCAGCACGCCGTGTTACGGTCCGTCGTACGGCGAAAGCGGGCACAGTCGCCGCCTGCGGCGCTGAACGCGTCCAGGTAATAGCGGCCGTCCTCGTCGTCGCCAATCTGGCCCAGAAACGATGCGGGCAGGCCCATCTTCGCAAGCGCATAAGTGGTGTTTGCCGCGGACCCGCCGGGCGCGCGCAGCACGGGTGCGTCAACACGGCTGATCAGGCCGTCCAGCGTTGCGTGGTCGACCAGTTCCATGCCGCCCTTGGCACCGTCTATGGAGGCGACAAAGGCCTCCGATACCCGGGCAAGCCGGTCCACAATCGGCGATCCGACGCCGATGACTTTCGGGGCGGGTGTGTTCATTTTGTGATGCTGCCTGACAACTTCATCCATTCTTGCGCAGACTCAACCACCGTCTGACTTGTCCTGAACATGACTTGACGTGCGCAGTGTGGGGCAGACATTCCTGTCTGCCGTTTTTGTCTTATCCAGGGCAGACAAGAATGTCTGCCCCACACTAACTTCAGCTTTCACACTTCACGCTTATTTGACTGCCGCTTTGAGCGCGTCGACCTTGTCGGTCTTTTCCCACGGGAAAATGTCGCGGCCGAAGTGGCCGTAGGCCGCCGTCTCCTGGAACGACCAGCCCTTGGGCTCGGTCAGCTTCAGGTCGCGGATGATCCCGGCGGGACGGAAATCGAAGATCTCACCCGCCTCAAGCACCGCCTGCAGCGCGGCATCGGACACCGTGCCCGTGCCGTAGGTGGACACGTTGATGCTCATCGGCTTGGCCACGCCGATCGCGTAGGCCACCTGGATTTCACACTTCTTCGCCAGACTGGCGGCCACGATGTTCTTGGCCGCATAGCGGGCGTAATAGGCCGCCGACCGATCCACCTTTGTCGGGTCTTTGCCCGAGAAGGCGCCGCCGCCGTGGGCGCCGACACCGCCGTAGGTGTCCACAATAATCTTGCGGCCGGTAAGGCCCGAATCGCCGTGGGGGCCGCCGACCACAAAGCGGCCGGTCGGATTGATGTAGTACAGCGTCTTGTCGGTCAGCAGGCCCGTCGGCCCGAGCACCGTCTTCGCCACCTCGATGAGGTCCTTGCGAATCTGCTCCAGCGGCACATCGTCCGTCTGGTGGGAAATGACAACCGTGGTAATCTCCGCCGGCTTGCCGTCGGCGTAGCGCACCGAGACCTGCGATTTCGAATCGGGGCGCAAATAGGCAATCTGGCCGGACTTGCGGATTTTCGCAAGTTCAAGGAGCAACTGGTGGCTGAACTGGATCGGCGCGGGCATCAGTTCGGGCGTCTCGTCCGACGCATAGCCGAACATCATGCCCTGGTCGCCGGCGCCCTGCTCCGAATACAGGCCCTGGCCCTCGTTCACGCCCTGCGCGATGTCGGGCGACTGCTCGTGCAGCCGGTTCACATACACAAAGGTCTTGTCGCAAAAGCCGATGTCGTCGCGCGTGTAGCCGATTCCGTGCACAACCTTGCGCGCAATCGCCTCGGGATTGATCTGGCTCCAGCCCGAACAGGTGATTTCGCCCGCGTTCACCACGAAGTCCGTGGCCACCAGCGACTCGCAGCCGACATGGCTGTTCTTGTCCAGCGCAAGGCACGCATCCAAAATTGCGTCCGAAATCTGGTCGCAAACCTTGTCCGGATGCCCTTCTGAGACGGATTCTGAAGTAAACACATGATCCGTGGTGAGCTTGCTCATACGAACTTTCCTTAGTTCCATGTATTACATGGGGTTGGTGGCCGTCGCCCCAAGGCGGCAACGGCCGGGACGGGAATAATACAGGAACTCCGCGCTGAAAGACCACTTTTTCGCAGTGTCACGACATGTCTCTTAATATGAATCGTGACTGTAATATATTGCCGGGGGGCAGGACGAGGAGAAGAATCTCACAACAATGGGTGGATCGCCCGTCCCTGCGAATCCTGTATACCCAATGGCAAGTCTATGCTCTGGTAGAACGGGCTGTTCGGACCATATATTATAGACGGCCATGCACACACGCCGCGCCGCGGGGCCTTGCCTCCGCGCGGATAACCAACGGCAGGAGACCAAGGCATGCAAAAAAAAGGGTCGGTTTTGACACGGCGCCAATTCTTGACGCGGAGCGCCGGGGTGGCGGCGGGCGCGGTGGCGTTTCCGTACATCATTCCCGGATCGGCACTGGGGCTGAACGGGGCGGTGGCGCCCAGCAACCGCATCACCATGGCGTCCATCGGCGTGGGCGGCATGGGCACGGGGAACCTCCATGCCTTTCTGGACGAGAAGGGCGCGCAGGTGCTGGCCGTGTGCGACGTGGACACGGGCCATCGCGAAAACGCCGCCAAGGCGGTCAACGGCAAGTACGGCAACACGGACTGCGCCCTGTACAACGATTTCCGGGAAGTGCTGGCGCGCAAGGACATCGACGCCGTGGCGCTCGCCGTGCCGGACCACTGGCATGCCCTCATCGGCGTCGCGGCGGCGCGGGCCGGCAAGGACATCTACGGCGAGAAGCCGCTGGCCTTCAACATCTCCGAGGGCCGCGCGCTGGTCAATGCGGTGCAGCGTTATGGCCGCGTCTGGCAGACCGGCTCCTGGCAGCGCTCGGTGGACAACTTTCACCAGGCCTGCGAACTGGTGCGCAACGGGCGCATCGGCAAGGTGCACACCGTGAAGGTGGGCCTGCCGGACAAGAACGGCATTCACCGCGGAAGCACGGCCCCCTCGGACCCGCCGCCCGGTTTTGACTACGACATGTGGCTCGGCCCCGCGCCCTGGGCGCCCTATTGCGAGGCGCGCTGCCACTGGAACTTCCGCTGGATCAGCGACTATGCGGGTGGCCAGCTTACCGACTGGGCCGGACACCACATCGACATCGCGAACTGGGGCATGGACACCGAAATGAGCGCGCCGGTCGAAATCGAGGGGCGCGGCCAGTGGCCGACCGACAAGGACGGCCTGTTCGACACGCCCGAAGACTACACCTTCACCTGCCAGTACCGCGAGGGCTTCACCATGATCGTGAGCGGGCTGCTGCCGGGCGGCACGCGCTTCGAGGGCGAGAAT
>CAIXUF010001226.1 GCA_903922535.1 Candidatus Hydrogenedentota bacterium | reverse complement strand
CTCTCCCCCATCCAGGTCTCCAGGCCCATCCGCGTTTCCATTTACGGATGCATCGTCGGGATGCTCTATCTCGGCATATTGCCGAATTCCATGCTGGAGTTGGCCTCCCAAGCCGTGAAACTGCTGCGCTGAGCGCAATGCCGTTCGGGAATCCGCAAGTTATTGATTAACAGGTAGTTAAGGGTTTGGGATAAAGCCGTCTCATAACCCAAAGGTCATGGACCAAAATCTGTCCCCGGGCATCGGTGCTGTACAAGGACTTACGGAAACTCAAGCCCCTTTTCCTCGTCCGGAAGAGGCCGATTTGATCACGTTTTGATCACATGAAATAAGCCACGGGATTCCGCCACGTTTAGAAATATCTCGGGTCCGGACTCATCAAGGGCATCGGCCCCCAGTTTGCTTCCCGGCTCGTCAAGAGTTTTGGGACAGACGTGTTTGAGATAATCGAGACAACTCCGGACCGATTCCGCGACGTGGAAGGCGTCGGCAAAATACGCCAGGCACGCATCAATTCCACTCTGGCTATCGATACAGACCTACATCAAAGTGAACAACTTACGGGCAGTTCGTTGTCAATTGCCCTACGAAGAAAAGCCTTTAGCTCCTCTGTTCGCATCTCTATGTCCTTGTGGTACTCTTCTAACGGGTTGTCCTCCTCATCAACAATGAGATGGCTTTCCTCAAGATCTTCGCGTGTTGGCATAACCTGTTGCGACGCCTTGATCGTTTTGAGGAATTCTTTCAACACATCGCCGTGCAACATGCAATTTTCATCGGCCAAGGGAGCGCAGTCTTTCTCCCAGGTCAGGCCAACAGACCAAAGTACAGAAGTCGCGTTGTAAGGATCCCGAAAATGATCGATGTCCTTGTAGTCAAAGAACGAGCGACCTTTATTGACGAAGTCCTGTAGGCTGCTTGCTTCCTTGACGACGGATTCCACCCATTCCCGGACGTCTTTGGGAAAAGGAATGTTGGTTTTGTCCTGAAGGTTTTTCTTGGAGATGAACGGCGTGTTGTGGGGGAGACGTGCTTCGTCTTCCAGTAGACTTTCGAGGACAATCGTCGCCATGCCGCAGGCGGCTGACAACTGAAAGAGCACTTCTCGGACCTTTTCAAACTCATCCCCGATGTATAAATCCGCGCCCATCTTTCAGTAATCCTCCGCGGTCCAGTGGCTGACTTACCTCAGCAAGTTCTAGCCTTTTGAGCCAATCGCAATTTGAGACGCACGTTTTGCATGATGATACCCCGTTCTCTGAATTCGTTACTAGGTCACAAGAAAAAGAAACGGATCAAACGAAGCATGCGCCCACAATGGTCCTGTGCGGTTGCCGGCGGTCCCTACTATCCGTTCGACTTCGGTCCCGAATTCAGTACGCCACGGACGAGTGTGACGATTGCCTTCTGGGCGTCTCCCGGGAGGTTGTTCCAAGAGTTGATGATGGTGACGAGATCTTGTGAGATTCCTTCGCTGGCAACATATGGGCAACACGGCGAGCTTGCCAAAGTGTCCTCTGGGTGTCCAGACTGGTCTTCAATGTGTCCTCTGCAAGCGCTTTGTTCACAATGGTTTGCGCCGAAATGTCCGCGGTTTGTCCGCGGTTTGTCTGTGGTCTGTTCAGGGCCTTTAACAAGTTCAAATCCAGTCGCCCCGACCATTTAAGTTTTTACAGGCCAGCGACTTATAAAATGAGTCGGTGGCCTGTCTTGTTGGGGAACCAATGGCCGGGGTCACACAGGGGCACAAGATTGCATGTCAAACCACGTGTGAGACCACTCTCCGCCGCACAATCTGAGGCCCCCAACTTCCCGTTGTTCCTTCGGCGCGAAGCGCGATCCATTCCAGCCACCTCTCCACTTGACGGATGCCGCGCCGTATGACTCACGCATCGCATGTCTCTCATCCATTTCGCACTGATTCAACCGGCAAAAGCCGTGGCCAGCCCTGGCAGATCAGTCTTGGCCCTCCCGAAAACTGAATCAACGACGTATTTCCTGTCCCAAGACATCGCGGCAAGCTCCCGCCCGCCAGGGGAAGGCGCTCAAGAAACGTTCCGAACCGCGCCGGAGGGAATTTCGGGAACGGCGAGTCTCACCAATTTGCGGGCGCGCCGCAGTTTTGAGTTCCCCCATTTTGCTTGACACCCCGAACGGGAAGTTGTAGCATTATTCACGTCGTATTTGCGTGGGCAGTTATGCGGATGCGGCAGCGCTGCAGGGTAGTTCGCGGAGGTTCGGTCGGTGCGTGGTCAAAGGTGTGCCAGAAACTTCATCGCCGCAGAATCCAAACAAGTGAGGTGTATATCCATGTCCAGTCATGGCGGGCCAGCGGAGAAAATGATCATGAACAGACGGTTGAATCGGGGTTTCCTTTGGGTTCCGGTCATCGCGGCCTGCCTCTGCGGTGTGGTTGCCGCGCCGGCCTTTGCCGCCCCGCAGCTTCTGGCGGCACAGTCCGAAGTGGTTGCCAGCACCGCGCCCGGCGCCTCGGAGACCGGCTCCTACACCGCACCCGCCGGCAAGAACCGCGTCCTGCTGCTTACGGCATCAACCTACAGATCATCGTCGGGAAACCAGGCCGATGCGATCGTGTCGACCGCCACGCTGCCAACGTGGAACGGAAGAACCTTCACCAAAGCGGAGGGGGGCATCCTGCTAATTGGCACCACAAACGGGCACGGCGTGGAACAGTTTTACGCGGCGATTGGCGATTCGGCAGTCCCCCAGACCTACACGCTGACAATATTCTACAAAGGCTCCATCGACAGGAAACAGGCGGCAATCACCTGTTTCGGCAACATTGATCAGACGAACCCGCGTTCTGGCGTCACCTATGGGGCCTACGCGAACAGCGGCACGGCAACCACGGGCCTGACCAATGTGACCACGGCCAATTTGACCAACGGGCCAATTCCACAAGACTTTGTCATCGTTGACAGCGCTGCCCTCGTCCCGGCCAGTTCGACATTGACACTCACCGCGGCGGCCGGTCAGACCGGCGTGGCCACCTGGCTCAGCGCCACCAACCGCAAGTATTCGACCGGCAACTTCTACATGGCCACATCCGCCAACAAGCTGATGAACTACACATCGAACGCCAGCACTGCCAGATGGGGCATCTGCGCCGCTGCATACAAGTCATCGTACTCCGTCAGTGCGACGGTGGGCACGGGTGGAACCGTGAAGAAGGGAACCTCGGCAGGCGATCCCGCATGGATCGACAGCAGCTACGACTACAACGCCACCGTCAGCATGTATGCCGTGCCCGATACCGGCTATCATTTTGTGAAGTGGCAGGCGAAGACCGCTTCGCTCGGTGTCACCCCCGACAACTTCGTCGACATCAGCGGCGCCACCGGCCCGTCATATCAGTTCCCCGCCGGCAAGCGGAACGACACCGGGGCAACGCTGGACCGCAACGGCCACGAGGTGCAGGCGGTTTTCGCTCCGAACACCTACACGGTGACTTTTGATCCGCAGGGCGGCACGGTGTCCCCTGCCAGCGAGACCGTGACCTACAACTCGACCTATGGCGCGCCTTCAGGATCCCTTCCCACCCCCGTGCTTGCGGGCGGTAACTTTGGCGGGTGGTGGACAGGCGCAGACGGCGCCGGAACAGAGGTCACCGCCTCCACGACAGTGACCATCCTGGCCGACCAGACGCTCTACGCGAAGTGGTTTAACCCCGTCAACATTACGATAACCGCCGAAGCCAAGACCAAGGTTTACGGCAACGCCGACCCGGCGCTGACCTACACCGTCGTTCCGCCACTTGATCCCGGAGACACGATGAGCGGCGCACTGACCCGGGCCGCGGGCGAAACGGTTCTTGGAGGCCCCTATGCCATTGTCCGGGGCAGCCTGACAGCACCCCCGAAGTACACCGTCACCTTTGTTCCCGGAAGCCTGGCGATCGTGGCCAGGCCGCTGACGGTGACCGCGGACGCCAAGACAAAGGTCTACGGCGATGCCGACCCGGCCCTGACCTGCCAAACCCCCGCGGGTTCGCTGGTGGGCGGTGACACGCTGAGCGGCGCATTGGCCCGTGCCGAGGGCGAAACGGTGCCCGGCGGTCCCTATGCCATTACCCGCGGCACGGTGGACGCAGGGCCGAACTACAGCATCACCTATGTCGGCGCGAACCTGTTGATCACGCCGAAGCCGCTGACAGTGACCGCGGACGCCAAGTCAAAGGTTTACGGCGACCCTGACCCGGCACTGACCTATGTGGTGACCGGGTCATTGCTGGGTGGCGACACGATAAGCGGCGCACTGTCCCGCATTGCCGGTGAAAATGTTGGCTCCCACGCCATTATCCAGGGCACGGTAAGCGCAGGGCCGAACTACAGCATTCACTTCGTTCCCGCCGACCTGGCCATTTCGCCCAAGGCACTGACGGTGACGGCGGACGCCAAGTCGAAGGTTTACGGCGATCCTGACCCTGCGTTGACCTATGTGTTGACCGGGTCATTGCTGGACGGCGACACGATAAGCGGCGCACTGTCCCGCGTTGCCGGCGAAAACACCGGCGCACACGGCATTACCCAGGGTGCGGTGGGCGCGGGACCGAACTACAGCATTCACTTTGTCCCCGCAGACCTGACGATCACGCCGAAATCGGTGACCGTGACGCCGACCGCAGGCCAGAACAAGGTTTACGGCCAGTCCGACCCGGTGCTGGCGTACACGACTTCCGATCTGGCGTACAGCGACACGCTGACCGGCCTGCTCGCGCATGCCGCGGGCACGGATGTGGGCAACCATGTGATCGGGCTTGGCACGGTGACCTCGGCCAACAATCCGAACTACATTGTCAGCCTTGCGTCGACGCCGGTGAACTTCACCATCACGCCCAAGCCGGTGACCGTGACGCCGACCGCGGGCCAGGGCAAGATTTACGGCGCGCCCGATCCCGTGCTGGCATACACGACTTCCGGTCTGGCGTACAGCGACGCGCTGACCGGCGCGCTGTCCCGCCTCGCGGGTTCCGATGTCGGCGGTTATCCCGTCAATCTGGGCACGGTGACCTCGGCCAACAACCCGAACTACATCGTCACACTTGCGGCGACGCCGGTGAACTTCGCCATCACGCCGAAGGCGCTGACCGTGACGGTCGTCAACAACCCGACCAAGATATGCGACGGCAACACCGCCGCCAGGCTGACGCCGGACAACTATGACGTGGCCGGTTTGGTGGGAACCGAAACAATAACGGTCACCAAGACCACCGGCGTCTATGCCGGTTCCGCCGTCGGCGCCGCGATTGCCGTCACGGTCACACTGGCTCCGGGCGATTTCGCGGCCGGTCCCGGCACGGCCCTGTCCAATTACACGCTGCCGGCTTCGGCCACCGGTTTCGGCACAATCGTGGACAAGACAATTCCGACGGTCATCACCTGGCCAACAGCATCGGCCATTTCTTGCGGACAGGCGCTGGGCGACTCGACGCTGACCGGCGGCGCAGCCTCGGTGCCCGGTCACTTCGCATTCACCACACCCGGCACAACGCCCGCCGCGGGCGTGTTCGGCGCCAGCGTGACCTTCACGCCGGACGACACGGCCACCTACGCCACGGTGACGGGCACCGTGGGCGTGACCGTGAACAAGCTGGCGGCCACCGTGACCCTGGGCCGCCTGACCCAGACCTGCGACATAACGGCAAAGTCGGCCACGGCAACGACGGCACCCGCGGGCTTGACGGTGAACATCACCTACAACGGCGCCGCGGCGCCGCCGACCAGCGTGGGCAGTTATGCCGTTGTCGCCACGATTGACAACGCCGTTTATCAGGGCAGCGCCGCGGGCACTCTGATCGTGGTGGACACCACCCCGCCGGTCATCGCCCTGCTGGGCGCCAATCCGGCAACGGTGGAATGCGGCATGTCCTACACGGACGCGGGGGCGACGGCCGGCGACACCTGCGCAGGCGACCTGACCACAAACATTGTCACGGTGAATCCCGTGAACACAGCGGTGCTGGGCGCCTACAACGTCACCTACACCGTCGGCGACGGCAACGGCAACAGCGCGGGCCCGGTCACGAGGACCGTAATCGTGTCGGACGCGCCCGCGCCGGTCATTTCGCGGCAACCCCTGGGCAACTACACCGGCACCCCTCCGGGCAGCCCCGAATGCAACGGATCATGGCCGCTGAGCGTGGTCATGCAATATCCCGCCAGTTCCTACGTCTATGAGTGGTACCAGGGCACGGCCCCCGGCGCGCTCACGCCGGTCCCGGGTGCCGTCGGTTCCTCCCGCACGGCAACAAATCTGCCTTACGGAGTCACCTGGCACCAGGTCAGGATTACCAGTGCCTGCAGCGCGCTGACACAGTTGTCCGACGTGGTTCAGGTCAACACGGTGCCAAAGATCACCGTCGCGCAAAACCCGCCATCACGGCAACAGTTAATGGAAGGGCAGGTGTGGCAGGACCAATATCCGGTGCTGGCGGCCATCGCTGATCACTCCAACCTGACCTGCCAGTGGTACCGCAGGACGGATGCAGATTTGGACTTTGTGGCATTCGGCGCGCCGTCGCCAGACGGCCTTCTCAATATCCCGGAGGACCCGCTGAGTCCGGACGGTGCCAGTGTTGCGGATTCGGGGCAGTACTTCTGCCGCGTCAGTTCCGACCTGTGGGGCAACAGCGTCGACACGACGGTCATGCGCGTCGCGGTCACAGCCTTCTCGACCGATGTGTACGATCCCTATGCGGGTCTGGGCCATCAGGACCGGACGCTGGTTGCCAATTCCGGTGAAACCATCAACATTGACACGGACGCGCTGACCATGACCGTTTCCGGCGCCCCCGCGGCGTACACCGGCGAAGTGGGCGCAACCGGTGTGGATTCCGGCGTCGCCGTCTTCCGTTTCCTCAACGTGAATGTCACAAGTGCCACGGTCACGGTCACCGGAAACCGGCCGCTTTCAATTCTCTCCGCCGGCGACATGGTTTGGGGCGTGCCACTGATTGTGCCCGCCGGCAGGCTCGGCGGCGGCGCGTACGGTGCCAAAGGCATGGGCGGCGCGGCAGGAAGCGCCGGCGCAGGCGGCGTCGGCGGACGGGTCGGCCGCGGTGGCGATGGCGGAAAGGGTGCAAGCGGTCTGACATCGGGCATCGATCCCCTCAGCATCGGCGCGCAGGGTGGCCTGGGTGTTTCCGGAAGCAACGGCTCGGATGGCACTGCGGGCGCTTCCGGAACTGCGGGCGCGGACGGCACAAACGGCTTCAATGATCAGGGAAGCACACCCGGCACTGGCGGAACGGCCGGTCTGAATGTCGCCGACGGCGGAATGGGCGGCG
>CAIXUF010001225.1 GCA_903922535.1 Candidatus Hydrogenedentota bacterium | reverse complement strand
GGCGAAGTCGCGCATGGTCGCGCGGTCGATCGGCTTCCGATTGAGGCGGAGGCAGGCTTTGAGGTGCGAAACGGTCATCTCCGGCGGAACCACGGGCTCAAGCTGACAGAGGCGCGCAAACCAGTCCCCAGAAAGGGCGTCGAGCAGGCACCCCTCGTCCCGCTTGCCGTCTTTCTCGGCCAGGACGAAATACTCCCCGTTCCAGAGCCTGGCAATCAGAGACCGGCGTGCTTGTGCCCGGGCCTCCGCACAGCGGCGCGACAGGACCTTGTCGCCCATCCTGGCGGAGACTTTTTCCATGGCCGAGAGCGAGGCAATCCACATCGTGGCGATATACGAGCAGCACCCTTTGACCGACCATTGGTCAAAGGTCGAATCCTTGCCCAGCAGATCCGGGATGCCATCTCCGTCCTCGTCCCAGGTGAAAGCGAATTCCATGGCCTTTCGGGCCACGGGGTACAATTCGCGCAGGAAGTTTTCGTCATTCCACAATAAGGCATCGCGATAGTACATCAGAATGAACTGCGGATTGAGGTCGCGCCGCTCATAATCAGCTCCCTTGAATGAGCCATCCAACATGTGGGGAACCCAGCCTTCGGGGCTCTGGTCGGCGGCAAGGCTGCGCATCCCGGAACGCTCCCATTCGGGGAAGAGGTCGGCATAAAGCCACGACCCGTAGTAGGCCACATCGGTCGTCTGCAGGCCACAGCAGCAACAGCTTCCCTCCCAGACACCGAACTCGCCGTCGGCCGTCAGCCAGCTCTGCTTCACCAACGTGGAGAGCTGTCCCAGGATGCCTTCCTGCACGTGCGCAGGATAGGGCAGCCGGCGAATATCCGCCTCGAAGGACTCCGTCCTCCGTCGCAGGTTGTCACCCTCCCGGCGAACGTGCTCCAGCACACCGTCGGCGGAATCGAAGTACTTCAAGTAGGACGGACGCAGCGCGTGGCCGCGCGCGTCGTGCCACGGAGGAATATGCCACGCCAGCGTGATGGTCTCGTCGAAGTCGCCCTCCAGGATCAGCCCTGCCGTATAGCGATCGGGGAGCTTGTCATATTGCCCGTCCTCGCCATGATGCTTGAGCAGGTGGCGGTATTTCCAGTGGGAGTCGTGGCGGATGATCTTCTGTGCCGCCGGGGCATGCACGAGCAGGGTCCCGCCTTCGCCGTACAGGGAGATCGCGGCCTCGTCGGCCCGGGCGAACGTGGAGATATGACTGGGCACCAGCACATAGAGCGTGCCCGTTCCCCTGGCCCGGATACGGACGGCCGGAAGCGTCGAGGCGCGTTCATCGCCGGGAACGAGTGAGCTGCTGAACTCCAACGACACGGGAAGTCCCGGAAACGCGAGAGTAACTTTCGCGAGACGGGATTCAAAGCTCATGGCGGAAACGCCGTCCACCGCCAGCAGGGGATTGTTCAGAGGGTTCAGCGACAGCATGTGAAAATGGCTGTCGTGTTCAAAAATGAACTCCAGCGCATATGCCGCACATTGATTCCATTCGTTGAAGATGCGGCAATTGTGGTAGCTGCCGTCGGGGCGGATCTCGAAGCCGCCTGCGCCGACACCGCCCACGTACACACCACTGTAGGCCAGATGCCTCGTATTCTGATTCACTTCATAATGCATTGTTTTCTCCTGCCCGGCCCCACGGGCTGTCCAAGATCAAGCGCCGGCATCGCGTCCGCCGGCTGGGTCTGCGGCAGGGGACCGTCGCACGACCATTCCAGGCGCCCGGTTTCCACATCGAAAGCCGCCTGGATCTTTGCCTGCGTGGAATGTCGGTCCAAGGCGAAGTACCGTTGCCAGCCGGCCAGGTTTTGCCGGCAGCTCGGCGCGGGATTGGCAATTTCGAACGAACAGGAGTCACCTTCGATATCGAAAAGCTGGCTGTCGCTCCGATTCTGCTCCCGGCGGCCGAAATGGACACGATGGCCGCATTGATAAAAGACATTGTTCAGCGTGGTGTTGGCGTAACAGACACCGGTGCGTCCTTCGCAGTCGCGGCTGCTTTGAGACAGGCAGAAACACACGGCAAACCCTTCGATCTTTCCGAAGAAGTTGTGTGCTACAACCAACGACTCGTTGCAGTCCGCATGCACCGCGGACCCGCTGGTGCCGGGCTCGGAGTCGGACGCGGGTGCGCGCATGTCCCAGAAGACGTTGTTGTCGATCAGGTTCACGTCGAAGTTCATTTCCATGTAGACCCCGCCCGTCAGGCTCTCGATATCGGCAAAAATGTTTCCGGTGATCCTGTTGTTCACGTTGCTGCAATCCAGCCAGATGCCGCCGGCATGGCGGAGGTGGCGAAAGACGTTGTCGCGAAAGAGCGAATGCTCCGCCAGGTGAAATTTCAAACCGGCGCACTCCCACATGCGCTCCAGGTTCAGCCCGCCGATATGCTCGATGGTGTTGCCTTCGACCAGCGTATGATGCACGCCCAGCGCCCCCGCGAGGC
>CAIXUF010001224.1 GCA_903922535.1 Candidatus Hydrogenedentota bacterium | reverse complement strand
GTTATTTCGTACGGCGTGGGGCAGAATTCTTTTGTCCGCCTTTCTCGTCATGAACGCAAATCAGCAGGAATGTTTGCCTCACCTGGCTCATTCTGTGCCCTCCTAGACCCAAGACCCCAGACCCTAGACCCTTCTTTTTGGTTGCGGCTTTGCTGCTCCAAGCTAATACGTCTTCTGCATTATCCGTACCACTATTTCCTCCTCTCACCTCACTAGACCCAAGACCCCAGACCCTTCTTTTTGCCCTGTCCGAAAATCCTACCGCGAATGCACGCAAAGGACGGCTCTGCCGAACCATCTTCCCTTAGTATATTGTCTTAAAGACTTTATTGACAAGTGGTTACACATGCTGTCGGAAGCGGTGAAGCTTCATGGCATGGGTGTTGCTCCGGCAAATCTGGTTGCAAGGGATGTCTTCGCACATGCCCCGGAGAGGGAGAGGGCGGTGACGGGCATAAGCGAAGGTGCGAGGGGAGGGTGGATGGGATGGAGATGGACGAAGACAAGTCTTTGGATATCAAGCGCAAAGAGCATATCGAGCATGTGCTGGCGATGGCCCAAAATGACCTTGACCTCGCCTCCCAGACGCTGGGATTGTCCACTGCGGCCCTCCGTCGATGGATGAAGCGGCTGGAAATACCCGAGTGTACGGCAGTTCGAAAATCGGACACGGCTTCGGAGGGTGAAGAGTAAGTCCCGGACGCGGGAGTGAAAGGCACGTTGAGGAAATCCTTCTTACCCCGTCGGATGCGGGGGAAAGAGCGAAAAGGTGAAGCGAAGACAAACACAACGGACAAAGGAGGAACTGCAAATGTTTCAACACGCGATCAGATCACAACAGGGAAAGCTTGGTTTGCTGCTGTTCCTGGCACTGGCGTTTATTGCCACCGTCGGCCCGGCACTCGCCGACAATGTTTCCACGCCGCTCATGCAGTTCGGGTTCGGGGGATTTCGTTCTTATCCCGCTTACTCCCCCGATGGCACGACATTTCTCGTCGGGGCTTGTGACGGGAAGGCTGTGCTCTATGACATGACCACCGGCGCATTGATCCGCAGCTTTGCGGGGCACACGGCTGCCGTGTCCGCCGTGGCCTTTTCTGCGGACGGGACCAAAGTCCTCACCGGGTCGGAGGACAACACGGCAAAACTGTGGGTGGCAGCCACCGGTGAGCTTCTCCGCACCTTTACAGGGCACACGGAGGAGATAAGGGCTGTGGCGTTTTCCCCGGACGGGACCAAGGTGCTCACAGGGTCGTATGACCATACGGCAAGACTGTGGGACACGTCCACGGGCGCGGAACTCCGCAGCTTCACAGGGCACACGGACGGGATAACGGCCGTGGCGTTTTCCCCGGACGGGACCAGGGTGCTCACGGGCTCGGATGATAACACGGCGAGGTTGTGGAACGCGGCAACTGGAGAACTCATCCTCAGCCTCACATGGCACACTAGCTCGGTGACTTCCGTGGCGTTTTCGCCAGACGGGACCAAGGTGCTCACAGGCTCGTATGACAATACGGCGAAGTTGTCGGACGCGGCAACCGGCGAACTCATCCTTAGCTTTACGGGACACGACGAATATGTCACCTACGTGGCGTTTTCGCCAGACGGCGCCAAAATACTCACCGTGGGCTATGACAACGTGATAAAGATGCTGGACGCGGCGACAGGCGCGGAACTCCGCACCTTCACGAGCGACTCGGACCCCTTCTATTCTGCGGCGTTTTCCTTGGACGGAACCAAGGTGTTTACCCAGACTGGCAATACCGTAAAACTGTTGGACGCAGCGACGGGTGCCGTTGTCCACAGCGTTTTCATAACGGGGCACACTGGCGGGGTGAATTCCGTGGCGTTCTCCCAGGATGGGACCAGGATGCTCACCGGGTCATACGATAGAACAGCAAAACTGTGGGATGCGGCCACGGGCACGGAACTCCGCACCTTTGCGGGACACACGGAAACGCTCACCTCCACGGCGTTGTCCCCGGACGGAACCAAGGCACTAACGGGCTCGCAGGACGATACAGCGATACTTTGGAACACCGCCACAGGCCGGGCCATCCACATCTTCTCCGACAATATGGACTGGGTGAATTGCGTGGCGTTCTCCCCGGATGGAACCAAAGTGCTCGCCGGCTCTGAAGATGAAAAAGCGAGGATGTGGGATGTCGCCACGGGCGTGCTCATCCGCACGTTCAGCGAGAACACAAACACCCGGCCTTGGGTGCTCTCCGTGGCGTTGTCTCCGGACGGCACCAAGCTGCTCACCGGACACGCGGACAGCACCGCGAAACTGTGGGATGCGGCCACGGGCGCGGTTATCCGCACCTTCACCGGACACACGAGTAGGGTGAATTCCGCCGCGTTTTCGCCGGACGGGACCAAGGTGCTCACCGGTGCCGCGGCGTACGACTCCGCAACACAAACAAGTTTCGGCGAGGCGAAGCTTTGGGATGCGGCAACCGGCGCGCTCATCCGCACCTTCACCGGACATACGGGTGAAGTAAATTCTGCCGCGTTTTCGCCGGATGGGACCAAGGTGCTCACTGGAGGAGGGTATGGAGACGACACGGCGAGACTGTGGGTTGCGGAGACGGGCGCGGTTATCCGCATTTTCACAGAGCGCCCGGCCGCGAATGTGAACGCCGTGGCGTTTTCGCCGGACGGGACCAAAGTGCTCACCGGATCGTCCAGCGGCAGGGCACTGTTGTGGCCGGTTACGGGTGGAAGCGTTGACGTGTCCGTGCCCGGCTTGGCGGGCAAGACGGAGACGGAGGCGGGCACCGCGCTCAGCGGTGCGGGACTCACCACCGGAACGGTGACGCGGCGGTGCAGCGCCGATGCGGCGGCGGGACTGGTCATCAGCCAGACCCCGGCGGCGGACACACCGGTGACCTCCGGCAGCGCCGTGGCGCTGGTCATATCGACGGGTCCGTGTGATGCAACCGTGCCGAACGTCCTGAGCCAGACGGAGACGGGGGCGGGTTCCACGCTCAGCGGCGCGGGGCTGACAACCGGCGCGGTGACGCGGCAGTGCAGCGCCGATGTGGCGGCGGGACTGGTCATCAGCCAGATCCCGGCGGCGGGCACAGCGGTGACTGCCGGCAGCGCCGTGGCGCTGGTGGTGTCGTCAGGGCCGTGCAGCAGCACGACCGTGCCCGACGTCGTGGGGCAGACGCAAACGGCGGCGGGCACCATGCTCACCGGCGCAAACCTTATCATCGGCATAGTGTCGCAGCAGTGCAGCAACAGCGTGACGGCGGGCAATGTCATTAGCCAGAGCCCGGCGGCGGCGTCAAGCCTCGTGGTCGGCAGTGCCGTGAACCTGATCGTCTCCACGGGTTCCTGCGGGGCCGCCACGGTAACGGTTCCCAATGTGGTGGGGCAGACGCAGGCGGCGGCGGGCACGATGCTCACCGGCGCAAACCTCATCATCGGCACAGTGGCCCAGCAGTGCAGCAACAGCGTGGCGGCGGGCAGCATAATCAGCCAGAGTCCGGTGGCGGCCTCGACTGCTGCAACCGGCAGCGCCGTGAACTTGGTTGTCTCCAACGGTTCCTGCGGTGCCAACACAGTGACGGTTCCCAACGTCGTGGGGCAGACGCAAACGGCGGCCGGTGCCATGCTCACCGGCGCAAACCTGACCACCGGCACGGTGTCGCAGCAGTGCAGCAACAGCGTGGTTGCGGGCAAAGTCATCAGCCAGAGCCCGGTGGCGGCGTCAACCGCCGCGACCGGCAGCGCCGTGGCATTAACGGTGTCCACCGGCCCCTGCGTGGCGGAAGGCGAAGGTGAACCGGCGAGCGAGGGTGAAGGCGAAGGCGAATCGGGAACACCGCCAACGGAAACCGCACTGCGCGCCCAGCTCACGACCGGTTTCAGCGGCATGGACACCAACGGTGACGGCCAGGTCAGCTACGCGGAGGCACTCGCCGCGCTTCCGGGGCTGACGCAGGCGGTGTTCAACGCATTGGACAGCAACGGCGACGGCCAAATCACCAGTGACGAGGCAGGGACCGGCACCGGTACCGGCGGCGGCTGTGCGGGCTGTTCCGGCGGCAAGAGCGCCTTTTCCTTCGACCAGATGAAGAAGTTCCTGGACAATCTCTTTCTCGCAGGACTGTCGCTGAGCATGCTGGCAGCAATAGGCAGGCGCAACTAAACCCCGAAAAGTTGCCCTTCCCCCGTCGTCTGCGGGAAAAGAGGCGAAACGGCAAAGCTGAAAACGGCCACAACAGATAAAGGAGGCACTGCAAATGTTTCAACGTGCGATCAAATCACAAAAGGCAAAGCTTGGTTTGCTGCTGTTCCTGGCGCTGGCGTTTATCTCCGCCGCGGGCCCGGCACTCGCCGACAACGTTTCCACGCCGCTCATGCAGTACGGCTATGGAGAGTGCGTCTCAAATATCGCCTACTCTCCAGATGGCACGGCATTTCTCGCAGGTTTTGAAGACGGCAGTGTCCGGCTTCTTGACATCAACACGGGCACCTTGATTCGCGCCTTCACCGGACTTGCGTCGGAGGCGAATTCCGTGACGATTTCGCAGGACGGGACCAAGGTGGGCGCGGCGGCGGGCGATAATGGCGCAGTAAATGTGTGGAATGCGGCAACAGGCGCACCCATTGTGTCTATCGCCTCTGGTGGCGACGTGTCCTCTATGGTGTTTTCCCCGGACGGAACCAAGGTGCTGACCGGTGGGGACTCGCGCGATTCCGAAGAGAACCGGGTAGGTGCGGCGAAACTGTGGAACGCGGCAACAGGCGCGCTCATTACCACATTTACCGGTCAGGCGGAGTATTTGACCTCGGTGGCGTTTTCCCCGGACGGGACCAAGGTGCTCACGGGGGGGGCGAGAGAATCCGATGGCATCTATTCTGGCGAGGCAAAACTATGGAACGCGGCCACGGGCGCGCTCATCACGACATTTACCGGTGAAACGAACTACGTGACCTCGGTGGCGTTTTCCCCGGACGGGACCAAGATGCTCACGGGG
>CAIXUF010001223.1 GCA_903922535.1 Candidatus Hydrogenedentota bacterium | reverse complement strand
GCGGATGCGAAAATCCCGCTGATCCACATCGCTGGCGATGCCGATGAGGTGGTGCCTTTCGTGGAAAACACGGTAATACTGAAAGAGCGTTACGAGAAGATGGGCGGACAAATGACGCTGATCGTCAAGAAGGGGTTCAAACACCATCCACACGGCCTGGACGACCCCACGCCGGTGGTCGAGTTCATTTTGAAGAACACGCCGTAGCTTTAGCAGCGCGGCACAGCCGCATCCAAAGGCTGAGGCAAAGCAAAGAATTGAACCACTGAGGCAAACAGAAGAAGAACGGGGTTGACAGCCGCACGCCAAAGAACAACGGTCTCAAGAAGCACGGGCAAGGCTGGAATAGCTGAAGTGGATGCAACCGGAATGATGGGAAACACATCCCCCTCCTCTGTGTTCCTCTGTTACCTCTGTGGTTCATCTTCTTTGGTCAAAAGGACTTACGGGCGCGGCGGCATGAATGTGCCCGAAGGATTGAAGAAAACCGCAGAGAACGGCCCGGTGTCCCCAAAGGGACGTGTCACCGGCGTTGTTTGCTACGGTTCGCCTAATCTGCCAAAATGGTTCCATCGCAGCCGTTCCTGGCTGCCAATCAACCGGGATGCAAGACCATGAAATCAACTGCACGTCTTCTGCTCATACTGGCTTTCCTTTCCACGACGCTTGTCGGCTGTTGGAACAAGCCGGCCCCGCCGCCGCCCGCCCCGCAGGCTCCCGCTGCCGCGCCGGCACCCAAACAAACCGTGCCCGTCCAAGACGCGCTCAAGGCAAAGTCCGCCACCGCCACGGCGACCACGGCCGCACCCGCCAAGCCCGCCGCGAAGGTCACGCTGTACCGGGACACCTGGGGTGTGCCGCACATCTACGGCGACACGCTCGCCAGTGCCGCCTATGCCATGGGCTACGCCCAGGCGGAGGACCGGCTGGACGATCTCTACCTGAACATCCGCACGGCGACCGGGTCGCTCTCTGAAATCGCGGGCAAGGAGGCGCTGGGGCAGGACCTGCGCATGCAGTTGGTCGCCAACGCGGACCGCTGCAAGGCCTATTGGGAGAAGGACGCTCCGGCGGAGGTGCGCGCGCTCGGGGACAGCTTCATGCGCGGCGTCCAGGCGTGGCTCAAGGAGCATCCGGACAAGGCATCCCCCTACGCGCTGGAACTGCACGGCTGGCAGTCTCTGGCGGTGGGCCGGGCGATGATTTTCAACTGGCCCCTCGACGTGATTCAGGAAAAGGTGGAGAACAAGAAGGACGCCCCCCCCTTCAGCTCGAATTCTTTCGCCGTGGCGCCGTCGCGTTCCGCGGACGGCTCGGCCATTCTGATGACCGACCCGCACCTTACCTGGCAGGGCATGGCGGTGTTCTATGAGGGCCGCATGCACACGCCGGATGTGGAAATGTGCGGCTACTGGCTTGTCGGCTCGCCCCTGCCGGTGCTGGGCCACTCGGGCAACGTCGCATGGGCCTGCACCACGGGCGGTCCCGACACCTCGGATGTGTACATGGTGAAGCTCAACCCGGCCAACCCGCTGCAATACCAGTACAACGGCCAGTGGAAGGACTTCGGAATCCGCAACTACACCATCAACGTGCGGGGCGGTGACCCGGTGACGAAAACGGCGCTGGATTCCGTCTACGGCCCCGTCTGGGAAGACCCGGACCCGGCAAAGGGAATCGCCTACTGCGGGGCAAGCCGCTACATCGAGTCCACAGGGCTGATGGAACAGTCGCTCAAAATGCTCCAGGCGAAGTCCTGCGACGAGTTCCAGCAGGCGCTCGGCATGTGCGACATGATGGAGCAGAATATTTCCTTTGCCGACACGGGCGGGCACATCGCCTACCTGCGCAACGGTTCGGTGCCGATCCGGCCCGAAGGCGTCAAGTGCGCCGCGCCCATCCCCGGCGGCACCGACGCGACGCGCTGGCTCGGCTTCCACGACATCAAGGACCTGGTCCAGATCAAGGATCCGGCGCAGGGCTATTTCCAGAACTGCAACTGCAGCCCCGCGAACATGATGCGCGATTCGATCATGACGCCGGACAAGTACAAGGACTACATCTACAACGTTTCCTGGGACAAGCAGTCGCCGCGCGGCGCGCGTCTGCTCCAACTGCTTGACGCGGACGCGTCCGTGACGCACGAGGCGGCCATGTCGTACACGCTCAACGTGTATGACCTGCTCTCCAAGCCCTGGCAGCAGGCGCTCCAGGCGGCGGTGGACACGTTGGGCGGCGCAGCCAAGGAAAAGCCGGCCGTTGAGAAGAAGAAGTCCGGCGAAAAGGGCAAGAAACCCGCCAAGGCCAAAACCGGCAAGACGGCCACCAAGGACGCCAAGGGAGAGGCCAAGGCGGAAAAGGCCGCCACGTTCACGACCAGGGTGACCACGGGCGAAACCAAGGCCGCGAAGAAGACCAAGGCCAAGGACACAGCGAAGGCCAAGAGCGGCGCAAAGGCCAAGGCCGGCAAGAAGAAGGACTACATGGCCAACCCCGAATTCGCCAAGGCGGTGGGCGACATCCTGGCATGGAACGGCGAGTTCACCAAGGACAGCGTTGCCGCGCCGGTGGTCAAGTTCTGGCGGCTCAAGTGCGAGAGCCTGATCGACACCGCGGCCATTGCCGACGGCAAGCCGCTGGGCAAGGATGACCAGATCAAGATGCTCGACGCGCTGGAAGAGACGCTGGCCGAAATGAAGGCCAAGTACGGCTCCCCCGACGTGAAGTGGGGCGACATCACCCTGGTCGGCCGCGACGGCAAGTTCTTCGCCTGCGACGGCGCGGACTTCGGCAACAAGGACAAGGAAGACTACACCCAGACACCGATGGTCACCGCCTCGCACGAAGAGCCGAAAGACTCCGGCAAGTTTGTCGCCTACAAGGGGTCCAGCACGATCATGCTGTCTTTCCTGAAGGACGGCAGCATCGACTCCTACAGCCTCGTGGTGTGGGGACAAAGCGCTGATCCCAATTCACCCCACCACGTGGACCAGTCGGAGAAGCTCTATTCGCAGCGGAAATTCAAACCCACATGGTTCAAGAAGGAAGATCTCCTGAAGAATGTGGAATCGGAGAAGACGCTGACCGCGGAATAGAGACCGTCATTGCGAGCGCAGCGAAGCAAT
>CAIXUF010001222.1 GCA_903922535.1 Candidatus Hydrogenedentota bacterium | reverse complement strand
TTCCCCTTTTTCACCTGGGCATGGCGTTGGAGGAAACCCAAGACGTGGACGGCGCGATTGAACAGTACAGGAAAGTCGTGGAACTCAGCCCGTCCGACGGGGGAACCCTGGCGGACATCGGGCGTCTCCTCGTAGGCAAGAAGGATTTCGACGCCGCACTCGACGCCTATCAGCGTGCTTCACAAGCCGATCCATTCAATGAACAAATCACGTACTGTCTGAGGGTGTTGCTGAAAAGTCAAAGACATCCCTAGTGTGCGCGCCGTCCGCGGTGTTCTTCCAGGCCTCCCAGGGGCCGCGCCGCGGTCTGTATTCGGAAACGCGGATCGGCGAGGCCCCGGCGGCCATGGACCGAAACGGCAGGGCGAACTTACAGAGAGGAACCGTCCGGATGACTTCCTGGTTTGGCCGGTCACATCCGTTCAGGAGGCGCGTCCTGTTGACTGCCGTCGTGTTTGTTGAGACGGTGCTCCTGCTGGCCCTGGCAGAGGGGGGGCTGCGCGTCTGCGGGTATGGATACACGACGCATCCCTTCATCACGAAACAATACGGCGGCAAAGAGTTCCATCTCCTCAATGACAGGTACTACAACCAGTTCATCAATCTGGAGAACTGGCCGCAAGATTACGATTTTCCGGGCAGCACCGTTGTGAGCGGGGTCAAGCCTCCGGGGACCTACCGCGTCTTCGTCTTTGGCGGTTCGGCGGCCTACGGATGGTTCTTTCAAGACTACAGCATGGGCTGCATGCTGGAAACAATGCTCCGGAAAAGCTACCCCGATTGCCGGTTTGAGGTGATCACGGTCGCTTTTCACGCCATGAACTCCTTCACCATGCGCTATCTGGCCGACGCGTGCGCCCTGATGCAGCCGGACCTGTTTCTGGTGTACATGGGCAACAACGAGATGATTGGGCCCTATGGATTCCAGAGTGTGCTGGGCCGCACGTGCCGTTCGGCCGCCACAATGGAGTGCATGGTCCGGGCCAATCTCTGGCTGTCCAATGTGAGGCTCTTTCAACTGTGCGGCGTTCCGGCGCAAAAGCTCTTCTCCAAGTCGGTGGCGCACCTGAGATGGGGTGGATATGCCGGGGTGACGGAACTCAACGATCCCCGTCTTGACCGGGTTTGCCAGGGGTTCAGAAAGAATCTCGACAGCATCTGTGAAGCAGCCGCCCGTGCCGGTGCCCAGACTGCGCTGTGCACCGTGGGGTACAACCTCAGGGATCGGAGGCCCACCACTTCCGCACACCGCAAACCGCTGTCCCCCGAAGAATCGACGCTGTGGGACGGGAGTTACGAATTGGGCAAAGATCGGGAGGGGGCACAGGACTACGATCAGGCCATCCGTGCCTATGAACGCGCCGCGGCCATAGACGACACCCACGCCGACCTTATGTACAGGCTGGGCGGCAGTTACCGGGCCGTCGCGAATTATCCTCGCGCCCGCGAGTGCTTTCTCAAGGCGGTGGACAATGAGTTGAGCTTCTGCTCGGCAAACACCCGTCTCAACGGGATCATTGGCGAGGTGGCGTCTTCGCGTTCCGGCGTGGGCGTTCGTCTCATAGACACTGCGCAGGCGCTCGCGGCGGGCAGCCCCGACGGAATTCCGGGAAGCGAGTTCTTCTATGACCATGTCCATCTGACATTCGAGGGAAATTACATCATTGCCAGCGAGATGTTCAGACACATGGGGGATCTCGTGCGAAACAGGGGGGACGGCGGCGGCGGCGCAGAACCGGCCCCCCCTTCGATGGAGCAGTGCATGCAGTGGATGGGCTACTCGCCCGGAGTGCGGCTCCGCGAGACACAGACTGCGCTGTCCGTTCTCAAGAACGACACATGCAACCCGATACTGCCGCGTTTGCAGTCGCTTCAAATCCAGCTTGAAAAACAGGCAGGGGAGGACATCGACGCAGCCATTGCCGAAGGCGATCGTCAGGCGCTGGCGCTCGACGGCGACAACATGCAGCTTCGGGGCCGGTACGTGGAATGCCGCAAGAGCCTGGGACGGTGCGCGGAAACGCTGGAAGATGCGCGGCTCTTGGTTGGGCACGCGCCGTGCAATTGGCGGTACCGCGCCGCCCTGGTTTGCGCCCTTATGGCAAGCGACCCCAGGGAGGTCCTTCACCAGTGCCATGAGCTGCTTGAGATCTATCCGGAATATGCCGGCACACACGAACTGGCGGGCAATGCCGCCCTCAATGCGGGAGAAACAGACGAGGCGGTTGTCCGGTTCAGCAGGGCTGTGGCGCTCAACAGCCTCAGTGCGCCGTTTCACAGGGGGCTTGGCCGGAGCCTCGCCATGAAGGGCGAGTTCCGCAAGGCCGCATCATGCATGAGACGGGCCATTGCGCTTGACGCGGCGCAAACCGATGCGGCCGTCAGCGAGATTAGAACTGCCGTGTCGGTTTTCCGGAACGCCGAAAACTGGAACAAGGTTGCCGAGGGCTGCAAAGCCCTGTTGCAGGTGAAACCGGACCAGGACGACATCAGGCCGCAACTGGTTGACGCACTCTGCGAACTCAAGGACTTCGAGGCCGCACGGCGGGAAGTTGTAGAATGTCAGAAATGGTCCGTTGCGGTTTCCCCGGAACTGACCGATCGACTTGAGCGCGAATCGGCCCACGGACTGTAGTCGCGGCCGGAAGGCTGGTGCGCGCTTCGGAGTCTGCAAAAGACGAGGCGGTGGCAGAATGCAAGACCGGGCCAACTGGTCCTGCCGGCCACGGGCTCCCATGGAGGTTTATTCTTGTGGGCAGACGTCCCGCACAAGTTCTCTTTGCCGGGCTTTCCCTTCTGTTATGGGTGATCCTGTGCGCCCTGCTGCTTGAGGGGGGGGAGCGCTTCGCCGCACGGAGCAGTGTGGTTGACGGCTATGTGTCGCCCATTATTGCCCAGGCAGAGGGCCGGGACCAGGATCTCTGCAACCGCACGGCGGCCTCGGCCCCCCGTCCGCCGGCGGATGCC
>CAIXUF010001221.1 GCA_903922535.1 Candidatus Hydrogenedentota bacterium | reverse complement strand
GACGGAGGAATTGTACATCCCGCCGCCATAATTGGCAGACTGGCCGCGCTTGACGGTGAATCCGTCGAGGGTGGCATTACTCGCGCCGTTAACGCAGCGGCGCCTGTCCTCCCCGTCAATGGTGGTGGCATTGGCGGACCAGTTTCGTTGACTGCGCGCGCTTTCCGTCCCGGCAAAGCCGCCGTAGATCGCCACGCCCGCCTTCATGGTTAGCACGGGGTCTGTCGTTGCGGTGTAAGTGCCCGCCTTGACCCAGACCTCGCCGCAGCCGTTGGGATTGGCCGCGTCCACAGCAGATTGAATGTCCTTGAATCCCGTGGCCCAGGAGTTGCCATTCCACGGTCCGACGCTGTTTTGGGGGTTGACACGGTAATACAGGACCTGCCGAACGGTCACCGTGCGCGTGACTTGGGCGGCGCTGTTGCCGTTGCCGTCGTTGACGTTGTAGGTGACGGTGTAGACGGCACCGAGCACTGCGGTGTTCACCGGGTTTACGGTCACGATGCTTGCGGTCAGGTTGCCCGCGCAGGCGTCGCTGGCTGTCGCGCCCGCGTCCGTGTAGGTGGAGCCGAGTGCGGCGGAAACCGTGGCGCTGCCAAGACGCGTGATGACCGGCGCGGTCGTGTCCACCACGGTCACCGTGCGCGTGACCTGTGCGGCGCTCTTGCCGCTTCCATCGTTGACGTTGTAGCGCACGGCGTAAGTTCCGAGAACCGCCGTGTTCACCGGGTTTACGGTAACAATGCTCGCCGTCAGGTTGCCCGCGCAGGCGTCCGTTGCTGTTGCTCCCGGATCGGCGTAGGTTGTGCCGCATTGCGCCGTGACGGTCGCCGAACCGTTGAGCGTGATGACCGACGCCGTGGTGTCTCTAACAGTTACTGTCCGTGTGGCTTCAACGGCGCTGTTTCCGTTGCCGTCAGCGACGTTGTAGCGCACGGTGTAGGTTCCGGGTGTGTTCGCGTTCACGGGGTTGGTAACGACAATGCTGCCTGTCCGGTCGCCCGCGCAGGAATCCGTGGCCGTGGCACCCGCGTCCACGTAAGGGGTGTGACATTCCACCGTGGCCGGATTGGCAGCGAGCAGCGTGATAACCGGCGGGGTGGTGTCCACCACATTGACGGTCCGTGTGACCTCAACGGCATTGATGCCAGTACCATCAGTCACGTTGTAGCGCACGATGTAGGCACCAAGCGTGTTTGCGTTGACCGGGTTGACAATAACAATGTTGCCGCTCAGGTCGGCCCCGCTGCTGTCCACGGCGGTGGCGCCCGCATCCAGGTAGGCAGTGTGGCACTCCGCCGTGGCCGGGTCAGCGCCCAGAAGGGTGATCACCGGCTGGCTTGGAGCCGTTACATTGACTGTGCGCGTGACTTCGACGGCGCTGTTCCCGTTGCCGTCGCTAACGTCGTAGCGCACGGTGTAGGTGCCGGGGATGTTCACGTTGACCGGGTTGGTCACGACGATGCTGCCGGTCAGATTTCCCGCGCAGGTATCCGTCGCCGTCGCGCCCGCGTCCGTGTACGCGGTGCCATAGTAGAGATTCACCGGACTGGCGCCCAGCCGTGTGATGACCGGCGGGGTTCTGTCCACAACGTTGACCGTGCGCGTGACCTCGGCGGCATTGTTGCCGTTGCGATCATTCACGTTGTAGCGGACGGTGTAGACGCCGGGCACCAGCGTGTTCACCGGGTTGGTCACGACGATGCTGGCGGTCACGTCGCCCGCGCAGTTGTCATGTGCTGTGGCACCCGCGTCGGTGTAGGCCGCGCCGCATTCCACGCTGACCGGCGTCGTGCCCAGCAGGGTGATAAACGGCGGGGTGGCATCCACGCCGGACAGGCTGGAACTCCACAGGTCGTTTAGATAGCCCACGTTTCCCGTGCCGTCGCAGCCGTCGCCGCCGAACAGCCACAGTTTGCCCGAGGCGTCGGCCCACGAGACCGCGCCGTAGCGCCCTCCGGGCGTGTTCGCCGTCGACGGGGTTCCGGGCGTGCCGTAGGTCCCGGACTGGCCGGTTCCCGAGGATCCCCTCATCCACGCCCAGTTGCCGGTGGTCAGGTCGTATGTCCACAGGTCGTTGAGGAGGCCGGAACCACCTGAAGCGGCATATCCGGAGCCGCCGAAGAGCCACAGTTTGCCCGAGGCGTCCTTCCACGAGACTGCGTACTGGCGCGCGCCGGGCGTGTTCGCCGCCGCCGGCGTTCCCAGTGTGCCGTAGGTCCCGGTCGTGTCGGCTGTTGACGCACCCTTCATCCAGGTCCAGTAGCCGGTGCCCGGGTCGTATTTCCACAGGTCGTTGAGTCTGCCGCCTCCTGTGGAGGCATAGCCGGAGCCGCCGAAGAGCCACAGCTTTCCGGAACTGTCGGTCCACGAGAATGCGTAATAGCGCGCGCCGGGCGTGTTGGCGGAAGCCGGTGTCCCGAGCGTACCGTAGGTCCCGGCTTGGTAAGGCGTTGAGGCACCCTTCATCCAGGTCCAGTTAGGAGCTGACGCAAAATAACATTGTCATATATGCCATGATGGTGTATACTTGCATGCATGGATGCAGACGACCAGATCGCCCTTCGTTTTGCCCAGTTGGCGCCCACCTTCAATGAGCGATCATTGCGGCTTTTTGCGGCG
>CAIXUF010001220.1 GCA_903922535.1 Candidatus Hydrogenedentota bacterium | reverse complement strand
CTGCTGCCGGGCGGCACGCGCTTCGAGGGCGAGAATGGCAAATGGATACATGTGAACCGCGGGTCCATCGACGCCAACCCGAAGTCGCTGCTCACGGAGCAAATCGGGCCCGACGAGATTCACCTGATCAAGAGCGACGACCACCACGGAAACTTCCTCGACTGCGTGAAGAGTCGCGCGCAGACGATCACGCCGGTGGAGGCGGCCCACCATTCGATCATGGTCGCCCATTTGGGCATGGCCGCAATGAAGCTGGAGCGCAAACTGAAGTTCAATCCGGACAAGGAGCGCTTTGTGGACGATGATGAGGCAAACCGAACGCTGAGCCGGGCCATGCGCTCGCCCTGGCACCTGTAGGCCAACCGGGAAAAAGGAAACATACCCATGAAAACGAATCTCACAATGACCCGGATCCTCGCGGTGCTCCTGGCGGCCCTGTGCCTGGCCCCGGCCGCCCTGGCCGCGCCGGCGCTCAAGGCGCTCATCGTGACCGGACAGAACAACCACAACTGGCCCGTCAGCTCCCCCGTGATCAAGACCATGCTGGAGGACACGGGCCTGTTCACCGTGGACACCGCCAAATCGCCCAAAGAGGGCGCGGACATGTCGGGTTTCACACCCAAGTTCGCCGACTACGGCGTGGTCGTGCTCGACTACACCGGCGACAACTGGCCCGAGCCGACCAGGAAGGCCTTTGTCGACTACGTGGCCAACGGCGGCGGCGTGGTGGTCATCCACGCGGCGGACAATGCTTTCCCCGACTGGACCGAGTACAACGAGATCATCGGCCTGGGCGGCTGGGGCAACCGCGACGAGAAGAGCGGCCCCTATCTGCGCTGGGTGGACGGCAAGGCGGTGCAGGTCGCTGAGCCCGGCCCCGGCGGCGGCCACGGCAAGAACCACCCCTACCAAATCATCAACCGCGCCCCGGACCATCCCATCATAAAGGGACTGCCCGAGAAGTGGATGCACGGCAGCGATGAGTTGTACCACCTGCTGCGCGGTCCCGGGAAGAACCTGACCGTGCTCGCCACGGCGCTCTCCGAAAAGGACCAGAACGGCACGGGCAACAATGAACCGATCCTGTTCACCATCGATTACGGCAAGGGCCGCGTGTTCCACACCGTGCTCGGCCATGCGGGCGACACCGAACAGAACTCGCCGGCGCTTCAGTGCGCGGGTTTCATCACGACCCTGCAGCGCGGTGCGGAATGGGCCGCCACCGGACAGGTCACACAGGCCGTGCCGGACGACTTTCCCACGGCGGACACGGTGAGCCTGCGCGCGAACTACCGGCGGCCGACGCTGGACTCGCTTGCCGCGCTGCTGCCCAAGATTAAGGCGTACAAGTACAGCGACAGTCTCGAACCGCTCGTGGCGTTCGAGACTGTGTGCCGCGCCACGACCAAGACCGGCGCCTCCGTTGCGCCGATTGAGGACGCCCTGCTCGACGTGCTCAACTCCGAAGCATCGGCCGGCGCGAAGGGCTGGGCCTGCAAGGTGCTGAGCCTGTATGCATCCGACAAGAGCCTGCCGACGCTTGCCAAAATGTTCGGCGACCGCGAGTCGGCCGACATGGCGCGGCTCGTGCTCCAGCGCATGCCCGGAAAGGCGGCGGACAAGACGCTTCTTGACGCGCTCAAGACCGCGCAGGGTCCCGTTGCGGCGGGCATCGCCCAAACGCTTGGCACACGCAGGGTGGCCGATGCGGCACAGCCACTGGCCGCACTGCTTGGCAACGGGGATGCAGATGTCGTGACGGCCGCCGCGGAGGCGCTGGCGGATCTGGGCGCGAGCGAGCCGCTCTTCGGCGCGCTGCCCGCCGCAACCGCCGAAACGAAGCCCGTCCTTGAAGACGCGCTGCTGCGCTGCGCGCAAAAACTCGCCAACCGGGGCAAGCAGGCGGAGGCGCGGTTTATGTTCACCGCGCTCAACAAGCCCGACAAGAGCGACGTGGTGCGCGGGGCCGCGCTGGAAGGCATGATCGCCGCCTCGGGTGTGACCATGGCGCAGGAGATCGGCGAAGCCCTCAAGGGGGATGCCCGCGCGAAACAGATTGCCCTGCGCGCCGTGCGCCTTGTGACGGACCCGAAAGTGCTGGCCGAAATCGTGGCCACGGAGGGACTTGACGGGCCGACCCAGGCGCTGATGATCGCCGCGCTTGCAGACACCGGGGAAAAGACGCTGGTTCCGGCGCTCGTCGAGACCGCGAACAGCACGGACAATGACGTGCGCCTGGCAGCCCTTGCGGCGCTCGGCAAACTGGGCGGACCTTTGGCCCTCATGCCCGTCGCGTCCCAGGCCGCGCTCGGCGAAGAGCCGGCGGTTTCCGCCGCGCGCGCCGCGTTGCGCGTGATGCCTGATGTTTCCGGAGAAATCCCCGCCTGGATTGCCGCGGCCCCCGAGCCGGTGCAACTGGAACTGGTCCGCGCGGCAGGCGCGCGCCGCGATGCCGTGGCGGCGCCGGCCCTCATCAGGCTTGCGAAAAACGGCGTCGGCGAGATCCGCGCCGCGGCGCTCAAGTCACTGGGCGAGGCCGCGCCGGCGGACGCGCTGCCCGACATGCTCGCGCTGCTTACCGCCGCGGGCAATGACGACGAGCGCGCCGCGGCCGTGAAGGCTGTGGCCGCCGTGGCGGCCAAGGTGGAGCCCGGCGAGGCGCGCACCGGAGGGCTGGTTGCCGCGCTCAAGAAGGCGGCCGACCCCGCCGAGAAGGCGGCGCTCTGCCAGGCGCTGGGCGCGATAGCCGACGACACGGCGCTGGCCCCGCTGGGCGGGGTTGCGACCTCCGGCGACGGCCCGGCGGCGAAGGCCGCCGTGGACGCGCTGGCCGCATGGCCCACGCCCGCCCCGCTGGAACAGGTGCATGCGCTGGCCAAATCCGCCACGGGCGACACCGCCACGGCGGCGCTGCGCGGCATGATGCGCCTGCTCGGCCTCAAGTCGGACCGGTCCAAGGAGGAGACTGTCAAGCTGTACGCCGAGGCGCTGGCCCTGGCGAAGACCACCGAAGACCGGGCCGCAGTGATTGAGGGACTCGGCGAGACCGGCGATGCGGCCGCGCTGCCCATGATCCACGGCGCATTGAACGACGCGCAGGATGCGGTGGCCGAGGCGGCGGTGAAGGCGCTGGGCACCTGGCCCGACGCCTCGCCGACGGACAAACTCGCCCCCCTCGCCAGGGACAAGAACTCGCCGAGGCAAATCACGGCCCTGCGCGGCTATGTGCGGCTCATCGGACTCGATGCCGCCCGGCCCACGGACGAGACCGTCGCGCTCTACCGCGAGGCGATGGCGCTCGCGGCCAACGCCGACGAGCAGAAGCGCGTCATGTCCGCCCTGTCCACCACGCAGAACGTCGGCGGGCTGCTGCTCGCCTCCGAGTACCTCAACGACCCGAACCTGAGCGAGGAGGCGGCCGCGGCCGTCATCAAGATCGCCAAATCGCTGGCCGGCGTCAACCCCGACGAGGTGAAGATGATCATGCGGCTCGTGGCCGCCAACACCAAGAACGAGTCCGTCAAGAAGCAGCCCGGAGAACTGATTGAACAGGCGGCCAAGTACGCGGATTACCTGACCGCGTGGCAGGTGTCGGGGCCCTACACGGCGGAGGGCAAAAAGGTCGAAGAACTGTTCGGCCTCCCCTTCGCGCCCGAGCAGGAGGGAGCCCGCGCCGAATGGAAGTCGGCCCCCGTGGGCACCAACGCCGCCCTGCCCTTCATGGTCGAGATCGACAAGGCCATCGAGACGGGCAACGACCGCGTCGCCTACCTGCGCACCTTCGTTCACGCCGACGCCGACGCCGAAGCGCTGCTCGAACTCGGCAGCGACGACGGCGCCCGGGTATGGATCAACGGCCAGCAAGTGCTCGCCAACAACACGATCCGCCCGCTCACGCCCGCCTCCGACAAGGTGAAGGTCCAGCTCAAGGCGGGCTGGAACGCGATCCTGATAAAGGTGACCCAGGGTGGCGGACAGTGGAGCGCCTGTGCCCGTCTGCGCACCCCCGACGGTGCCGGTTCCCTGACCGGACTCAAGCTCGCGGCCACGCCCCAGAAATAACTGTTCTCTAAAGAAACCATCCGCCCGCCGTTCCAACAGGAGCGGCGGGCGAATTCTGTACTGGGAGCGCCGGCGTCTCGCTGGCTCTTGGGTCTGGATCGTGACCCCGAGCCG
>CAIXUF010001219.1 GCA_903922535.1 Candidatus Hydrogenedentota bacterium | reverse complement strand
TGCCCGGCGAGCGGCTGCCCTGGGACCACATTGACACGCTTGTGGACCGCGATTGGCTTGTAGACGAATGGCACCGCGCCCAGGCGTTGGAAACCGCCCGGGACTGCCGCCAGGGCCGGTGCAACCTGTGTGGCGTGAACCGCAGCGAGCCGCAACTGTGCGGCGAAATGCAGCGACGCAGCGCGGCGGGGCGTGCCGAAGAGGTAAGCGCCGAGGCGGTCCTGGACCGCATACCGCTGGAGACGCCCCATGCAGAGCCGGTGCAGCGTGTGCGCTTTCATATTGGCCGCACCGGCGCCGTGCGCTTTCTGAGCCATCTCGAAACGGCCGAGGCATGGATACGCGGCTTGCGCCGCGCCCACGCGCCGCTGGCCTTCTCGCAGGGTTTTCATGCCCACGCCAAGGTCACGTTTGCCACCGCCACGCCGCTGGGCGAGGAAAGCACCGGCGACTGGATGGATGTGATGCTGGCGGGCCATGTCAGCCCGGCCGCGCTGTGCGCGCGGCTGGCCGCCTGCATGCCGCAGGGGTTGCACGCCTATGACGCGGCGGAAGTGCCTTTGCGTTGCGACGCGCTCATGGCCAGCGTTCTCGGATTCGATTACGAACTGCACGCGCCGGGCGACGTCGAAGCGCTGGCCCTTCGCGCGGCGGAGATCATGGGCGCCGCCGAGGTGCTGCTGGACCGCACCGTGAAGAGCAGGAGTTCCGACGGCGGGCGCAAGAAGATTTCGCTCGACGTCCGGCCACTGATTCGCGAACTGTGTGTCCTCGGCACGGATGAAGACGGCGAGGCGGTGGTCCGTCTTTCGACACGGCTGCACGAAGAACGTCTCGCCAAACCCAAGGAAATTGTCGCACTGCTCGGTCTGGACGCCGCGCGCACACGCGTGGTGCGCACCGCCACGCTCCTCAAAATGCCCGGTTCCGAAGTGGCAGGCTGACCATGCCGCATCGGCGACGAAGAGTTGCCTACCGGTTCGCGCCCCAAGTGCGAAAGATTTCGCGCAGCGCCTCCAGCCCGGCTTGTTCCCTGCGCAGTTCATAGCCGCAGTTCCAGTTGTACACGTCGATGAACCGGCAGTCGCGGAAGTCCAGCGCGCTGCGGAAATGCTGGATCCATTCCTCCTTGTTCGCGCCGTCCCACCACCATTCTACGGCTGCCCAGCGGCGCCGTCCGGGTTTGTCGAGTTCGCGCCGCAGCGGGGCCACCAGGGACGGATCGACGCCGTAGAAACTCCATCCGGGGTTGGCGTACTCGTTGAACGCCGGGGCAAAGGATAGGTTCTTTTCCCAGGGCGCAAAGGTGCCGCCCTCGTGGGTGTAGACAACGGACTTGGGCAGGCCCGCATCATGCGCGGCTTTGCAGAGCATTTCCAGATGACGCCGCACTACTTCCGCCACATCCGCTGCCGAGACCTCACCCGAATCCTTGATGCCAACCGACTTGAGCGCCGCATGGCCCAGCACCGCGAGCCCGCCATGCCAGCCTCGGCTGGGCTGGAACCCGGTGGTCGGATCGTGCGAGGTGTCGGTGGGGTATCGCTCCAGATAGCTGTTGCCGTCGGGATAGTGAAATGCATTCACACCGATGGATGCCTCGTGACCCAGTTTCACGCCGCCCAACAGCCAGCGCCGGTCAGGCGGAAGCGCCTGGTACCACTCGTCCACCGCTGTCAGCGCGGGCCGCAGCCCCGCCAACTGTGCGGTTATCACGCGCGGACTCATCAGGTTGGGCGCGGGTGCCACGCGCAACTGGCTGCCCCAGTTGCGCCAGCAGACCTTCACCGCCGTGTCGGGTGTCCAGCCGGTCCATTCCACATTCTCCGCGTTCTTCGGATCGTAACCGGGTTTGGCAGGGTCCCACCAGTTCCAAAGATCGGGCCGCTGCTCCCACCAGTTGCACACGTCGAAATTGACCAGCACCGGCATGCCGGTCTCTTTGCTCAGCGCGAGAAACCGTTTTACCCCGGCTGCCGTTATCTCCGGAGAAGACTGCAAGACTGACCAGACGAAGCTCACGCCAAGACGCAACTGCAGGTTTTCGGGCACCCGCGCTGTGTCGCGAATCTCATCGAACATCGCCCGCGTAATCGTCTCCGGCCGGTTCTGGTCCCACACAATGCCCGGCGCGTTGTTGACGAAGATGTAACGGGGCGCATCCGCCTGCCCGAAAAGCATCACGGCGGCCACCAGCATGCCCACAGGTCCAATCATCACGTTGAGTACTCCAGCCATGCATTAAACAGGAAGAGAAATGAACCACGAAGACACGAAGGGCACGAAGGAAGAAGGTTCAAAAGACCATGCGCACCAACCCGTCCACAAGGCGCACTTCGTTGAAGTTGATGAGCAGGCCGACGTGTTTGCCCATCAGTTTCATGTAGGTAAGCAGTTGGGCCTGGTGGATGGGCAGGAGTTTCTCCACGCACTTCGGTTCCACGATTAACTCGTCCTCAACCAGCAGGTCGATACGGCATCCGCGGTCCAGCGATACGCCCTTGTAGTTCAAGGGTAGAGGCTTCTCCGTCTCATGCTTCAGTCCCGCGAGGCTCAACTCGTGAGAAAGGCATCGAAGACAGGCCGATTCAAGCAATCGGGGACCAAGATGGCGGTGCACCTCTATGGCGCAGCCAATCAAACGGTTTGAAAGGGCGTCGAATTCCATATTGTCTTCCTCCATGCGGTTCTCTTCTTCGTGCCCTTCGTGTCTTCGTGGTTCAAACCATGTACTTGTCCGATTCGATGTCGGCGATGAGCCCCTTGATCAATTCCACGCTTTCCGGCGGGAAATGCCACTGCTCAATCTGGCGCTCCGAAATCAGGTCGTACATCTGCGGCAGCACGAGCATGTCCCGGGCCATTTCGCTGGTCAGCGACCGCGCCACGAACCCGTCCTCGTCGAAGGTGTCGAAGAAGCTCTGCAAGCCCCGCTCCTCGCTGCCGCCCACGGCGCCGAAATCCTGGCCGTAGATGTGCAGCGAACACGCGTAGTCGGCGTAACTGCCCACGCGCACCGGCTTGCCGCCCTTGGCCTCAATCTGCTTCGCCAGCACCTGCATCATGAACGTGATGGCAATCAGGTTGTCGCCCCACGCCTTGTACAGGTCGCGCGATCGCCAGGTGGTGTTCATATTCAGCACGAGGTTTCCATCGGCGTCCTCCGGACAGCGCAACTGCACCTCGCGCAGGCAGGGG
>CAIXUF010001218.1 GCA_903922535.1 Candidatus Hydrogenedentota bacterium | reverse complement strand
GCGACCAAGGCGGCGCCGGCCTGGTTCTCTACGTCTTTCTTGAGCAGCGCCTCCAGGCGCTTCGCCACAACGGCAAACTGCTGTTCATCATACTGGACCATCCGCGCATCCTGCGCGGTCAGCGTCTCCAGGAAATGCAGCGATTTCGAGCGGAGCGAGCGGGCCGTCTTCCACACGATGTCCCGCTGCATGCGGACATCGTCCACCTTGTCGCCCCCCGCGGCAATGGCCTGGTCGTAGAATCCCACCGCCTTGTAACTCAGCGCGGCGGCATCCTCCAGCCGAATCCCCGCGTCTTCAAAGAGCCATGGATGCGCTTTGTGGTCCTGCGTCAGCATGAAGTTCCCGCGGCGGTTGGCTTTCCAGATGGGCGTGTCCCACGTGGAGTTGGGTATGGACACGGGTTCCCACAGGTGGGAGCCGTCACTGCCACGATCCAGCCCCATCGGACCGATCAGGTAGGTCGTGTCCCAGGGAAAAGCCTCCACGGACTGGGCGACATACTCCCATGCCTGAATCATGATGGGCGCGGCGGCCGAACCGTAAGGCGCGGACACTTCCTGGAGCAGCGTATCCAGCGTGGCGGTGGGCGCTTTCATCCAAGCCTTGAGCATGGCGGCGTTCACGGAGAACGTGGTCGGAGAGAAGCCATAATACTCTTTGACGCCGATCACCCCTTCCATCTCCTTCCAACCGTTCATCTGCTCGTAGATAAGCCGCGGAAAGAAATCCTCGATCTGGTACAGCGGCTTGTAGAAGGTGTGGTCGAACTCGCCCAGCACGGGGATGTTCCGCTCAAACGCCATGCGCACCAACCGCTTGACCCCGAGGTCGGACTTGAAGGAGCGGTCGTTGAAGGGATAGACCTCGTTGCCGCTGGAGGGGTTGAGCACCAGCCCGAAGTGGGCGGGCTTCACCTTGTCCATGATGGCCACCACCTGTCCTTTGGACAGTTCCCAGGGCTTCCACCACAGGGTGGTGTTGGGCCGGCATTTCTGCATCGTGTCATTAAGCAGGTTCAGGAAAGCCGGTAGCCGCTCGTCCAACGGCAGGCCGCTGCAGCGCGGGCAGGGCCCGAACTCGCTGCACAGCCATGCCCGCTGGTCAAAGGTGTAGACCAGCACATCATCGACCTCCGGAAAGGAGGTCATGAAGTCCGTCAGGAGCGCCTCGTATTTCTGCTGCACCGCCGGGTCCATGATGCAGGCCGGCCGAACCGGGTTGTAGTTCATCATCCGCGGAATGCCGAACTGGGCGACGGTTCTCAGCCCGTGCTTCTTGGCCTGCGCGATCCGGAACGCGAACTTGGCGCGCTGCTCGGCGTCCAGGTCCTCCAGGTTCAGCACCTCGTTGGCGGGCTTTCCGCCCCAGGCAATGCTGAGCTGCACCGTGTTGACGCCCAACGCCTTTATCTGCTCCAGTTCCTCGTCGCTCCAGCTGATGTCCGGAACGGACGGGTTGCCCACAATCCCGACGAAGTATTTGAACCCGCCGGGCTGGGCCGTTTCGCCGTCGGCAGCCGCCATGGCGGAGACACTCACCATAAGCAACGCAACGAGGATTGCGCCAGCGTTTACAAACCGATGCGGTCTTCTGGCCGTGCCGTGTCCTGTCTTACTCATGTCAAGTTCCTCTTCGTTTATGGCTCGAACGTGAAAGTGGTTTGTTCTTTTGGCTGAAGTTGCACCGATGGAAGCACGGCCCAACCCTGCTCCACACGCACACCCGATTCGGGGAGGTGAAGGCTGGTCGTGCCTTTCGGCAAACGCACGCGCAGCGTTCTGGCGCAACTCTTCTCGGAACGATTCGCCAGCGTCACGCTGACCTGAGTCGTCTTGAACCCGCCCGACACCAAGATATTGCCCTTGGCGGCCAGGGTGTTGAAGGCGACACCCTGTCCCTCCCACGCTGCGGGAATCGCTGGGAACACGGTGATGGTGCTTTCGTCATCGGGGTCCAGCAGCATCTGGTTGATGTTGCAGAGCAACGAGCCGTGCGCCGCAATCTCCGGGGTTTTCTTGAAATCCTGAACGTCGCTGACCGTCTCGCTGAAGCAGGTGTCGTCGAACAGGGTCACGCCGGGCTGGATGAATCTCTTGGCCCAGCGGCAGGCCTCTTCACCGTCGTGGAGTTTCGCCGCAAACACGCCCATCCAGCCGTTGTTGAACGTGTAGTTGCCGGTCTTCGAGGTGCGGAAGAGCGCGTAGCTGGGGGCGACAAGCGGGTCATCCTTCTTCATGACTCCATACCACCACAGCGGAACCAGCCAGGTGGCGTCGCCGGAGTTCTCCTCCGGCGTTGCGCCCGGCCCCACGATCAACACTTTCTTTCTCTTGTAATCGGCCACGGGCAGCAGGACTTTGCCGGCCATGTCCTCCCAGCCCGGTTCCGCAACGCCGCGGCGCACCGATTCCCGCAGGGCATACAGGGTTCCAGCCTGCTGGACCGTGTTGGGCATGTTTCTGTTGAGGTAGGCATTGAAATCATTGCGCCATTGCAGGT
>CAIXUF010001217.1 GCA_903922535.1 Candidatus Hydrogenedentota bacterium | reverse complement strand
GTACGTCGAGTCCGACTTTTGCCTCCAGCTTCCTCCGGACCCCGCCTCGCGGCGACGCCCTTGCTCTTGGCTAGCGATTCCCACCATCAGGGCTCGCAGGGGACTTGCACCCCTTAGATTCGCGCCATGCTTGGCACACAATACAAGCCCCGGCGCACCCTCATGGGGCGCGCCGGGGCGCAAGGCATCAGAAGGACGGGTAAAGCCCGTCTTCCCTATTTTCTAAACCGGGACATGCCCACCAGTGCCAGGACACTCAATCCTGACAGGAACAAATCCCCGAGCATCTTGCCCAGATCGTCCGCAGTGAACTTGTCCTTGGCCGCAGTGCATCCCTTGCAACTGAAGCCCGTGTTCGCCGGTCCCGTCGAGACAACCAAATTCACCGTTGAACCCGGTGAAACCGCTGCACCCCCGGAAGGTGTCTGGCTAATGACCGATCCGACAGGCACCGTGTCGCTCGCCTGTGACGTGAGCATGGCCACCAGGCCGACCGCCGTAAGGGCCGACTGCGCCGCGTCAACGGCCATTCCCGTGACATCGGGCACCGTCACAGTCACGACGGGACACGGCCCGGACGACACCGTCAGCGCCACGGAGCCGCCGAACGTTGCCTGCTGGTTCGCCGACGGATTCTGATAGATGACCACGCCCGCGGCAACCGTGTTGTTGCACTGCTGCGTTATCGTGCCCACCGTCAGATTCACCCCCGTGAGCGTCGTGCCCGCAGCCGACTGCGTCTGGCCCACCACGTCGGGCACCGTCACATCGCACGGCCCCGTCGACACAGTAAGCGCCACCGCACTGCCAAACGTCACCTGCGTCGCCGCCTCGGGGCTCTGGCTGATAACCAGGCCCGCCGCAACCGTGCTGCTGCACTGCTGCGTTATTGCGCCGCTTGTCAGGCCCGCTCCCGCGAGCAGGATCCCCGCAGCCTCCTGCGTCTCGCCCACCACGCCGGGCACCGCCACACTGCACGGCCCGGTCGACAGCACCACGTCAACGGCGCTGCCCGTCGGCGCCTGCTCGCCCGCCGCGGGGGACTGGCCCGCAACCCGGCCCACCGCAACCGTATTGCTGCACTGCTGGGTCACCGCGCCAAGCACAAGATTCGCGCCGCTGAGCGCGGTGCCCGCGCCCGACGGCATCATGCCGGTCAAATCAGGCACGGTCACGTTGGTAACGGCGCACGGTCCCGACGACACGGTCAGCGCCACCGCACTGTCAAGCGGCGCCTGCGCGTTCGTTTCGGGACTCTGGCTGAGGACCACACCCGCCACAACCGTGTCGCTGCACTGCCGCGTTATTGTGCCGGCCGTCAGATGCGCGCCCGCAAGCGTTGTCTCCGCCGCATCCTGCGTCTGGCCCACCACGTTGGGCACGGACACAGTGCACGGTCCCGTCGACACCGTCAGCGCCACGGCGGCGCCCAGGGTCACCCGCTGGTTCGCCGCCGGATCTTGGCTGATGACCAGGCCCGCCGCAACCGTGTCGCTGCACTGCTGCGTTATTGTGCCGCTTGTCAGGCCCGCGCCCGCAAGCAGGATCCCCGCAGCCTCCTGCGTCTCGCCCAAAACATACGGCACCGTCGCGTTGCACGATCCCGTGGACACCGTCAGGGCCACCGGATCGCCATACGTTGCCTGCTGGCCCGCCGCCGGAATCTGGCTGATGACCAAGCCCGCCGCAACCGTGTCGCTGCACGCCTCGGTTACCGCGCCGGTCATCAGGTTTCCAGCCGTGAGCAGGGCGTCCGCAGCCACCTGTGTCTGGCCCACCACATCTGGAACGGTGACAAACAACTGGCCCTTCGACACGCCCAAGTCCACAGGACTGCCCGTCGGCACGGTCGAGCCCGCGGCGGGATTCTGGCTGATCACCTGTCCCACGGGGGCGGTGGCGCTGTACATCCGTGTGATGGCGCCGATCGAGAGCAGCGCGTTGGTGATCGCCAAGCTCGCGGCATCCTGCATCTGGCCCACCACGTCGGGGACCGTCACAGCGCACGGCCCCGTCGACACCGTCAACTCCACGACGCTGCCAAACTGCGCCTGCTGGTTCGCGGACGGTGACTGGCTGATGACCAAACCCGCCGCAACCGCGTCGCTGCACTGCCTGGTTACCGTGCCGGCCACCAGATTGGCGGCCACGATTTCGCCGCCCGCCGCGGCCTGCGCATGACCCACCACGTCCGGCACAGTCACGTTGCAGGGGCCTGCTGACACCGTCAGCAGCACCGCGCTGCCGGACTCCGCCTGCTGGTTCGCCGCGGGGCTCTGGCTGATGACCCGGCCCGCCGCGACCGTGTTGCTGCACTGGGTGCTTACCGCGCCGGCCGACAAATTCGCGCCCGCAAGCATGGTGCCCGCGGCCGACTGCGTCTGGCCAACCACGTTGGGAACTGTCACGTTGCACGGACCCGTCGACACCGTCAGGGACACGGTGCCGCCAAAGCTTGCCTGCTGGTTCGCCGCGGGAATCTGGCTGATTACCAGCCCCCCTGCGACCGTGCCGCTGCACTGGGTGGTTACTGTGCCAATCGAAAGATTCGCGCCCGCAAGCGTGGTGCCCGCGGCCGACTGCGTCTGGCCAACCACGTTCGGCACGGTCACATTGCACCCGCCGGTCGAAACCACCAGCGCCACGGCGCTGCCCGCCGCTGCCTGTTGGCCCGCCGCGGGAGTCTGACTGATGACCAGGCCCGCCGCAACCGTGATGCTGCACTGCGCCGTTATTGTGCCCGTCACCAGTTCCACGCCCGCGAGGGTGTTGCCCGCAGCCGACTGCGTCTGGCCCACCACATTCGGAACGGTCGTTTTGCAAACGCCCGTGGAAAGCACCAGCGCCACCGCGCTGCCAAGCACCGCCTCCTGGCCCGCCGCGGGATTCTGACTGATGACCAGGCCCGCCGCAACGGTGCTGCTGCACTGTTGCGTTACGGTGCCCTTCACCAGGCCGACACCGGTAAGCGCGGTGCCCGCGGCGCTCTGCGTCTGGCCGGCCACATTCGGCACGGTCGTCTTGCACACGCCCGTGGAAATCACCAGCGCCACCGTGCTGCCGCCCAATGCCTGCTGGTTCGCTGCGGGAGTCTGGCTGATGACCACGCCCGACGCCACCGTGCTGCTGCACTGCGTGGTTACCGTGCCGATCGACAGATCCGCGCCCGCGAGGGTGGTCCCCGCCGCCGTCTGCGTCTGGCCCACCACGTTGGGCACGGTCACGGGACACGGCCCTGTCGATACCACCAGGGCCACGGCCGTGCCGGCCGACACCTGCTGGCCCGCCGCGGGCGTCTGGCTGATCACCACGCCCGATCCAACCGTGTTGCTGCACTGGGTGGTTACCGTGCCGGCCGTCAGACTCGCCCCCGTGAGCGTGGTGCCCGCCGCAGCCTGCGTTTGGCCCACCACATTCGGAACGGTCTCAATCGGAGCCGTCACGGTAATAAAGCCCGGTTTGGTCAGCGTGCTTGGCCCAACCTGCGTCGTCACTGTCAGCGACACATCGAAGGTGCCCGCCGTGTTGTAAACGTGGCTGGGACTCTGCGCCGGACTGATTGCGCTGTTGTCGCCGAAGTTCCACGCCCATGTCAAAATGGGCATGGAACCGGCCGTCGAAGTGTCGCCAAACCAAACCGTTCCGCCCTGCGTTATGGTCGTTGGGCCTCCGCCGAACGATGCCGTCGGACCCACCGGTTCCGTCACCACAATGTAGTCGGCCTTGGTCTCAACAGCGGGACCGAAGCTGTTCCGCACCGTCAACGACACGGTGAAGCTGCCCGCGGTGGTGTAGGTATGGACCGGGTCCTGCTCCGTGCTGGTGCTGGCGCTGGTGGAACCGTCGCCAAAGTTCCACAGCCAGCTCGTGATCGTGTCCGATCCCGGTGTCGACTTGTCAAGGAACTGGACCACAAGATTCCGAGCACCGTTGGTGGGCACGGCAACGAAATCGGCGCCGGGAAGGTCGGCCGAAGTGCCGTTAGCGCCGGGAACTTTGACATACGAACCCGCCGGAACCGCCGTGGTCCAGGTCTGGCCCGGCAGCAGGATCCCTGCCGTATCGACGTTGCCGTCAATCTTCGTGGGCAGGCTGGTTCCAACGATCAGGGTGACATTTTCGATGTTACCCGTTGAATTTGTGTTGCGGACGAGCACTTGGTCAAATCCGTCAAACGCCGAACCGCCGTCGCTCACTCTAAGCACACGGAACTCAAGGCCGCTCTCGGTGTCGAAGGCGGGATTTTCCTGGCCGCTGTTCCAATATCCGGACTGGCACCAGCCACGGCTGGCCGGACCACCGTCGAGGTTGGGAATGACCGGCGTCTTGCCGCCGGTGAAAGGATTGGCCGCCTTGAGCAGGCCGTCATCCAAAGCCGCACCAAGCGCCAGCGCCGCTGTGGCCAACGCCGGCTTGTGGGCGTTCCGGGCAACCGCCGTCATGTTGGAAATAACCGTAACACCGCCGTTGCTGTCAGGATCGTCACTGGCCGCATTGCCTGCAACGACTGACACGTTGCCCGCAAGGACCACGGAACCATGCAGTTTCACCATGCCGGGCACGCCATAGCCGCCCGTGCCCCCCTTGCCACCGGAACCGCCGCCCGCACCTGTCGCGCCGCCGCCGCCCGTGCCGCCCGCGCCGCCCGCGCCACCGTTGTATAACAAATTGCCCAATAACCCGCCGGAACTGCCGCCACTGGCGCCGGCAACCCCTGAAGCGCCACCGGTCGGCGCCAGCGGGGAACTGCCCGCGGCACCGCCGCTCAGGCCGGAGGTCGACCCGCCTGCGGAAACATTCAGCGTGGAGGGGGCCGTAACGCGCAGCAACCCGCGCGCGGCCAGCACAAACGCACCACCGCCGGGTGCGCCAACACCGCCCGTGCCGCCAACACCGCCGGGCGCGCCCGTGCCGCCAACACCGCCCGTGCCGCCGGTTGCACCGGCCGCACCACCCGCCGGAGACGCGGGCCACGTGTAAGTGCTGTTTCTTGTGCCATCCTGGCCGACTCCGGCACCGCCGCCACCACCGCCGGCCGTGGCGCTCGCGCCGTAACCAAGAACCCCGGCGTAACCCGCACCGCCGGAACCGCCGCCGCCGGAACCGCCGGAAGCGCCACCACCTCCGCCACCACCGCCGCCGCCGGCACCGCCGGCACCGCCGCCGCCGCCGCCGCCGCCACTGCCGGCCAACAGGGCCAGCGAATTGGCGACCGCCGCCATGCCTGAATAGGTGGCGGCCGAACCGGTACTGCCGACCGAACCGGCCGTGCCCGCCTGGGGCGCGCCTGTTGCGCTGCCGGAAGCCGCCGCGCTGCCCGCGTTGGACCCGCCGGCACCACCGGCCGTCGGTGTTGCGGTAAGGCCTATGCTCACATCCTTGCCAGCGCCGCCGGCATACTGCGCGCCGCCGGAACCACCCGCGCCACCCGCGCCACCAACCACCTGTGCGCCGCCGGAACCGCCCGCGCCGCTGGAGCCGTTATTGCCAAACCCGCGAACACCGGAATTGCCGTCATTGCCGGGCAAACCGCTGCTTCCGATCTTGCCGACTGTGCCGGAACTGCCTGCCTGGCCCGGAAATCCATCTTCGCCGTTGCCCTGCGCGCCGCGAATCGTGTCAGCACCACCGCCACGACCACCCGCGCCGCCCGCGCCGCCCGAACCGCCCGTGCCGCCCACGCCACCTGTGCCGCCTGTGCCACCCGTGCCGCCCGTCCCGCCCGTGCCAGCGCCCAGCGTTCCGGGGGGCACTGTCACATCGGCGGCCCAGTTCATGTCACCCTTTGCGGCGATGGACAGGGGGCGTCCACCCGTAACTGTCACAGTCACGCCGCTTACGGTCACGTTGTTGAATTCAAACACGGCGATTTCCTGGCCCGTGTCATAACGAATATCCGTTCTGGCGGTGTATGGGGTGCCGCCTGCGGTCATCGTTCCTGCAGCGCCGCCCATAACGCCGGTGTCGACAACGATGGACCCGCTGGACAGGTTCAAATCGCCCAGACCGCCGCTGCTCTGGTAGAAACTCCCGTCGGAACCGGCACCTTCCCCGTCAAGGTTGACAACAACCGATGTGCCGGTCGGCACGGTGGTCGTCCAAGAACTCCCCGCAGGCAGTTCGCCGGTGACACCGCCGCTGCCGCGGATGAGCCGGGGAGCTTTGGCGGCGACCGTAACCGTTACGTCCTCAATCGTGGCCGTGCCCGTATTCTTGATTACGAGCTGGTCAAACCCGTCGAATATGCTCGGGAAGATCCAATACTCAAGACCATTGGGCAGTGTGCCGCTGGGAGTCAGCGCCTCAACTGCGCTCTCGTTCCAGTAGTTCGCCGCGCACCAACCGTTCTGTGCCGGTCCACCCGTGAGGGTGGGAATCAAAGGCGTGGCCACAAGCCCGTAAGAGTTGAAGGCCTTCAGAACCGGGTCGTTTTCGGTCGCCCCGGACACGGTGCTGGCTGTGGCAAACTGCGGCTGGTTGGCCGCCACGGCTGCGGCGGTCATGTTCGACACGATGGTGAATTTGCCGTTTTGTTCGGGCTTCGTGCCGCCTGCGTTGGCGGCGATAATCTTCGCCGTGTTGGTGCCGTCCTGGTCAACAAGCACCACGGACCCGGCCAGTTTTACCATGCCGGGGGCACCATAACCGCCGCCACTGCCGTCGCCGCCCTTGCCGCCCGCACCGCTGCCGCCACCTTTGCCGCCCGAACCGCCCGCGCCGCCCGCGCCGCCCGTACCGCCCGTGATAGCGGTAAGAAGGCCCGAAATCGTCGACAACGTGCCCCATGAGGGATCGCCCGGCGCGCCGCCGGCACCCCCCGAAACGCCATTGCTGCCCGCCTGGCCCGAACTCCTGCCCGCGCCGCCGTTGGCGCCCGCGCCGCCGGAACTGGGCGTCCCCGCTGAAATATTAATTTGCGTCCCCGGTTTCACTTCAAGCAGGCCCCGGGCCGAAAGAACGATCAGACCGCCGCCGGAAGCGCCGCTGCCGCCCGTACCGCCCGCACCTCCCGCAGCACCCAAGCCACCGGCACCGCCCGAACCACCCGGCCCGGCTGCACCGGACGCGCCGCCACTGCCGAGCAAGCCTGCAAGTGAAGCTTGGCCGTCACCGCCGATCCCACCCGCGCCGGGAGTCGAAACGGAACCATAGGCACCCTGGGAACCGGCCAGACCATTGCCGCCGCCGCCGC
>CAIXUF010001216.1 GCA_903922535.1 Candidatus Hydrogenedentota bacterium | reverse complement strand
GGCGAAAAGACACCGATGGCAGGTTGGTGTCGAGAAGATGAATTGCAGGGTCAGGAAAGGTCAGGCAGCAGCTGGCTTAATTTAATGCGATTGCCCTGGGGATGGGCCAGAGTGTCGCGGTGCAGCCGCGCCGGGGCCGGGCAGGTGAAGTTGGGGGGTGTTTTATGCCATGCTAAAGCCATGGTCTTGGCGTCTGGCTGGTGCGAAGAGGGCGGACAGCCCGGGCCGGGCGGGCAACGGTGCAGTCCGGCTGCCATGAGAAGCAACTGAATGTCTTGCCCGGTCGGTATCCCCGTACCGATAGCGGGAGGTGTGCGCGTGTTGGCGGAGAATATGACGCGAATTATCACCTGCGGGACCTGCGGGCAGCGGATGCGTGTGCCCGTGCTGGCGACGGAGCGGGTGTACGAGTGCGTGAAATGCGGGTCCCTTGTGGAGGACAAGGCCGGGGTTTCGGCGATCGACCCCGGGGGGATGCGGGTGCTGCAGCGCCTGGAAACGAAAGACGCTTTTGCCATGCTGCTTTGCGAGACGGGCCTGGCGACCGCGGAACAGGTGGCGAATGCGCTGAGCATCAGGGAAAAGACAGGGGCCAAGCTGTTCGACATTCTCATCCGGGAGGGGCACCTCAAACGGGATGAGTTTCACTCGCTGATGTCCCGGCAGGGCGGCATAGCCTCGCTGGGCCTGTCGCATTTTACGCTTGACCGTGAACTGGTGAACATTCTGCCGCGGGATGTGGTGGTGCAGCATTTTGTGCTTCCCATAGACAGGCTGGGCCGTCTGCTGACCGTGGCCATGGTGTGCCCGATGGACATGGAGGCCATCGCCGTGATTCAGCAGGTCACGCGGCTGCGTGTCAAGCCGATGCTGTGCACCTATGACGACTTTCTTGCCGTTGTGCAGAAGCATTATGGTGTGGCCCTCCCGGGGCCTGCGGAGACTGCGCCGGGCGTGCCGGGCATACTGGGCGCGGCGGGCATGCCGGGCACGGGGGGCATGCCGGGCGCGGCTGCCGACGAGGAAGAGAAGGTTTCCGGGACGGTGGCGGAGCAGCAGGCGCGCGAGCATTTCGCGGCGGCGGTGAGCGGCGCCCTTATGGAGCGTGTGGACAAGGTTGATCGGCTTGAGATTGGCGCGGGTGTCCCGGCGCGCGTGGCGGCCCTGGTGGGGACGGGCGAAGAGGGCCTTGTGAAGCTGGTCTCGGTGCTGGGCGGATCGCCGCCGCTGGCGACCATCGCACTGTGGACGGCGAACACGGCGGCATACGGAATACCGGAGTGCGTTGACAATCTGCCCATGGCCGTGGTGCTGCTTGGGGATGAGGGCATTAATCTGTTGGCCTCGAATGCGCGGCACATGTCCGCAGACATGGAACAGCACCTGTCCGTCCTGACAAGACATGCGCGGCGGGCCGGCGAGGCGGCGGGGCTTCTTGCCAGGGCAACGAAGCGGGCGATTCCGAATGTGGCGCAATGCGCCGGCGCCCTGTACCCGATAGGCTCGTTTGTTCTCGCGATTCTTGACCCCGCCGAGTACATGAAAATTGATCCGGCGCTGTTTGGCCGCGCGCGGGTTGAGGCAGAACGGGCGGTGTTCGGGTCGGGCCATGACGAGGTTGGGGGAAGGCTTCTGGGACAGTGGCACATGGCGACCAGCATTGTTGAGGCGGTGCGCTGCTACACGGATCCGGAGGAGGCGGGCGACTATTACGGTCTTGCCGCCATTGTGCAGGTTGCCGTGGCGAGCATCAACGCGGACGGCACACTGGACAGTGGGGGGTTGAAAGGCGTGGCTCCGTCGATGGAGTCGCTTGGGCTGGATACGGCGGGGGTTAAGGCGGCGCTGGCGCAATTGAACGGGTAGGATGGTTTGACGCGGCCGAGGGCCGCGCCGAATCAATGAGGAGGCAGGAATACAGATTCTGGAACAGTGCGCAGGGTTTCCGGAATGCTTCTTTTGGGAACAACGCGCGCGGCCAAGAAGCGGAATGTGTGAAGCGGTGAATGAAACAACTGTGCAACGGCACGGAACCATGCGTTGCTCCGTGCGGGGAGTCGGATTATGTCGGTTGAAAGCGCGCTTGCCTTTCTGAAGCTCGCGGAGCGCGAACGGACGCTGCGGGAGGAAATGCGTGCGCTGAAGGGGCGCGCCGCGATTGACGGCCTTGCCGCGCTGGGGGCGCGACGGGGTCTGGACTTCACTGCGGAGGAGTATAGGGCCGCCGTTGTGGCCCTGGCGAATGGGGAACTTGATGAAGCTGCACTTGCTGCGGTGCTGGAGGAGATTGGGCTTGGGAAAGACAATCCCCACACACCCGGGTCATGACACCGCCGCCCGTTGGCTCCGCGCCGTACGGACGTACTAGAGGTTTGTGGAGAAGTAGTTGGCTATGAGGGCGGGGCAGCCGTCACAGCCGGGCGCTACCCGGTGGAGGTCCTCCTCGACGCAATGGCGCACCGTGGAACTCTTGATGACATGATTCAGGCGGTCGTGGAGCACGCTGCCCATGAGATAATCCGATCTTCCCTCAACGAGACCGCAGGTGTAGAGATTCCCCTCGGCGTTGACGTAAATCATGCGTGAAGGACCCTGACAGTTGGGCTTCATGCCGTCAGCCTGGGGATTCGCGGTCCAAAGGATCACCCCCTCCTTTTCGAGAAAGGCCAGTGTTTCAAGGGACTCGCTCCGTACAAGCAGGCGCAGCTTGTCAAGTTTCATGGACAGTATGCGCTGGGCGTCCGCGCCGGAGACTTCTTCAACGCCCAGATGAATGCCCACCATCATGCCGTGGGTGTCCTGTGCCCATCGGCATATTTCCCAAATCTCGGAGAACGTCGAAAGCTTTGTTGCAAGGGTCAGCACCATCCAGTTGGCGCCCAGGGAGGCCGCCTCATCAACGACGTTCAACCAGTCCTCAAGTGTCAACACGGCCGCGTCGGCACTTTCGTGTTCGGTTCTTCCCAGACCCTTTCGGGTAACGGCTATCCACAGATACGTCACGTCTTTGGCGGAAATCTTCTCGGCATTCTGCCTGCAGTTGTTCAGGGCGTTCCTGAAATCCTTGGGCAGGTCGAAAACGCCTTCCTGGCCCAAGCGCGAAGAAATGCTTGTTTTCTGTTTTACTTGCTTTGCCACGGCTTGTCCTCGTTTGGAAAGGTGTTGGCAACGGTTCGCGGACATTCTAAGAAAACCCTGTTCCCATATCAACTTTTGTCATTCATTTAATCTGTCTATTGTTCAAACAAGCCCCCCGGAAGAATTGTTCCCGGAATTGAGCCCGGGTGGGAATACGAATTAGATAGACTTTGAACGGGTTGCGTGTTAACATGAATGAGAAATTTGAATAACCAGTGTCATATGCAGGCAGCGTCGTTGGGGTTGGAAACGGCGGTCTGACCTGAACGGCATTGCGGCAGTTTTTCCCTGCCGTGTTCATCCCGGCATTAAGCGCGTGTCCTTTCTATTAGAACGGGAGTTCGATATTTGTGCAGCCTACGACAAGCCTCCTTAGAGTGGAAGTCGGACGGCTGCCGTGAGAGCACCCACCTGGTGAGGAGTAAGGCTCACCGCGCTTCGGTCCGGGGACCACGTGCGGGGATTTTTTTTTGTGATTGAGAATTGAATGGAGACATGGGCGGGGCAGGGGGGGGGCGTTGAGGTGGAGCTTTCGGTACCGCAGGCGTCCCGCCTGCCGCTGCGGGGGCAGGCGAGACGCCTCCGGTACGGAAGAGGCCGTTTGCCGGACTCAGAGGGACAGCATTGG
>CAIXUF010001215.1 GCA_903922535.1 Candidatus Hydrogenedentota bacterium | reverse complement strand
GCTCTGGCCTTCGTCGGTACCAGTCCGTTCTGGCGGGGGAATGAGTCGAAGCAGACGGACATCGGACCTCTGCAAGACTTAACCGCCCCAGTCGAGGACGCAGACTCCCTGTGCCTTGTGCCCACTCAAGATGGATTTGGATATTTTGTGCGTGGGCCGGACGGGCGTCCACTTCCTGACAATCCCCGTCACTTAAAGGCCTCTCCGACCCAACCACATAGAATTGTGGAACCTTTTAACATCATTAAGAAGTCCGCTGAGAAGGGTGATGCAAGAGCACAGGTCAAGATCGGCAGAATTTATGAAAAGGGCCAAGGCGTGCCCGAGGATAAGACGGAGGCAGCGAAGTGGTATCGCAGAGCCGCGGAACAGAATGAAGCCTCGGCTCAATTTCAACTAGGGCTCTGCTATTACTATGGCGAAGGCGTGGCGAAGGATGAGGTGGAGGCAGCGAAGTGGTATCGCCGATCTGCTGAGCAGAACAGCGCAACTGCACAATTCCTGTTGGGGTGTCTCCTGGGTCTCAGCGTAGCGGCGGATGACACTGAAGCAGTCAAATGGTTTCGCAGGGCCGCGGAGCAGAACCTCGCTCCGGCGCAATATGTTCTGGCGGGCTACTACTTCAATGGAGAAACGGTGGTGAACCACGACGAGGGGGAAGCGATGAGATGGCTTCGCAAAGCCGCCGAACAAAATTACGCTCCGGCGGAATCCGCTCTAGCCAACAGATACCTCAGCGGCCAGGGTGTGTTGAAGAATGAGGCGGAGGCGGCGAAATGGTTTCGCAAAGCTGCCGACCAGGAGGAGGTCCACGGTCAGTTCGGCCTTGGCTACTGCTATTACAATGGCCAGGGCGTGGCGCAGGATTACACAGAGGCGCTGAGATGGTTTCACAAAGCCGCCGCCGACCAGGGTTGGGAATGCTGGAATGCTCAATACGCACTCGGCGTCTGCTACCTAGAAGGGCAAGGGGTGGCTCAAGATGAGGTGGAAGCAGTAAAGTGGTTCCTCAAAGCCGCCGAATGGTCTCAAGCTACTAAAGCGCAGTTTATGTTGGGCGTCTGCTACCAAGATGGTCGAGGGGTGGCTCAAGATGAGGCGGAGGCAGTGAAGTGGTACCGCAAGGCCGCCAAGAATGGACACCAGAAAGCTCAAGAGTTTATTGCTGCCGCAGAGGCTAGGGCTGTGTCAGGGGAGGCAACTACATCCAAGACAGTTTCAACCGTTATAAGCCAAGTGAGAGCAACACAAGGGCAGATTGATCGGGCTGAAGAGAGAATCAGGTATTGGGGGTTTGAATCTGATTACATGAAATTCAGTGCTGGTACGGTTGTGTCCATTCGGCGTTTTGCTCTCATAAAAGAGGGAGTTTATTTTCCTCGCATTTATCCAAAGACGTTTATATTGCGAGCGTTTTCTCGTTACAAAGTGATGGATTCTGATGATTTGGGCTGCCGAATTGAGCCAGTTGATTCTGACAAGGAATATTTCCATACTAACGAGGGCCTTGACGTATTTGTTAATGGATTAAATGGGTATTCTGGAAGGATTTACGGTCCTATCTTATTAAGGGATATGGAAGAGAGTTACAGTTATACAACTGTTCGAGGCACTCAAAGGGTTGTTCCCCGATGTGAAAAGGGTGCGAGAGCTACTAAGCAAGAGTGGGATGAATATCTCAACAACAACTAATAACCAAAGAAAGGAAAGACAGTGCCGGGCACGCTCTCACGGCAAATTGTGGGCGGGTGTTCCATCGTGTGCCAGTTACCAGAGCAGCACCCATTCTTTATGGGCCGGGGAACGGCAGAAGGATCGCGCTGAGCGCTTCAGTGAGCTTCGCCCGCCAGGTCGAGCACCTGCTGGCGGAGCGATTCTGCAACCCAGAAGCCAGGCGAGCGAACTCGACGACCACCGCCGGAGGGACCACAACCTCCCGGAACAACCGCCGCAACAAGCCCCCTTGGACGACGCAGCAGAGGTTTATTACGACGGAAGTGTCGACAACGCCGCTCACTTGGGAAACAGGGTTCTCAAGGTCTGAAGGTCGTCGGTCAGCATTTGCTCGGTGTAGAGCGGGATACCGTGCTCCGCCAACGCGCGCTGAAAGGTGAAGAAGTTCACCCCCGCCAGTTCGGTGGCGGCGATCTTGCCGACCCGCCCGCACGCATAGCGCGCGCAGCCGAGCTCCAGCCGCACCTCCGCCGGGACAAGTTGG
>CAIXUF010001214.1 GCA_903922535.1 Candidatus Hydrogenedentota bacterium | reverse complement strand
GGTGGGTGGCCGGGCCGAGGGTGCCATTGTCATCAGCGGACGGCGTGTAAAGGACGTCACCATTCCCGTCTACGCCTCGCCGCCCTACGAGGCCGTGGGCGCTTCTCCCGCGGCGCTTGACTTCGGGCCGTCGGACAACACGCTCGCGCTCGGCGCATGGAACGCCAACGCTGGGGCGGGGCTGCTCCTGATCACTGCCACGGTGTCGGATCCGTGGCTGCACGTGCATCCCGGAGCCCTGTTCAGCACCGGCCCGGACGACCGCAAAACGCTGTCAGTCGAGGTGGACCGTTCACAACTTTCCGGCGGCGCGCACACGGCGCAGGTCATCTTCCACGCGGAGGGTTACGCCGACAAAGCGGTGGCTGTGTCGGTCTTCCAGCGCATCAGCGCCATCGGCGTGTCCAACGAAAGCCTGGATTTCGGGCTCGACGCGCGGCCCTGGGAAATTGACGTGTGGAACACGGGCAGCCAGATCAACCGGCTGGGCGTGCAGATCGTTGCCAGCGACCCGTGGCTGCATGTGGACCCGTCCGCGGTGTCCAGCGCGGCCCCGTCATCGGGCAAGACCGACAAGCAGCTTGTCACCGTGTCCATCGACCGGAGCGGCATCGCCATCGGGGAGCACCAGGGCTACATTGACCTGATTCCCAACCGTACCGACGTGATGCCCAAGCGCATTCCGGTGTCGTTTGCGCAGGATGTCAACAGCCCCACCGGCGGGTTGTATATCGACACGGCGCAGCACCGGTACACCGCGCCTTACCTGCTGGAGTTTTCCTTCGGCCTGCGCGATGCGACCGGCAACAGTATGGTGGCCGAACCGGGCCAGTTTGCCGTGACCGCCTACGAGAACGGGCAGGAACTGGCGCCGGGCACGGCACCCATCTTGAAACGCGGCGCGGCACGCCAGTTGCGCGCCGACCTGGTGCTCGATTACTCCGCCTTCATGCAGGATCAGTCCGGCGCGATTGTGGCGATGGAACAGGCCGCGCGCGACCTGTTTCTGCCGGCGCTGAATACGGAGGCGCTGGTCGGTGTCACCGCGTTTTACCGCGAGGATCGGAACGCCGCGCGGGTGGCGGACTTCACCACGGACCACGCCTACCTGGCCGGGCGGATCAATGCCATACAGAGCGAATTTGTGAACGGGTTCTCCTCCGGTGCCCGTGCGCTTGACGCCCTCTTTGACTCGCTCCAGCGTTTCAGCCAGGCCGACGCTCCCAATGAGGACCGTTACATCGTCTTTCTGTCGAGCGGGCGCGACACCTCCAGCACGCACACGGTCAACGACGTGGTGGCCGAGGCCACCGCCCGGGCCGTGCGCATCCATGCCATTGGCTTCGGCGACAACCCCGACGGCACCATGCTCAACGCGCTCACGACGGGCACCGACGGCCAGCGCTACAGTGCCCAGCGTCCCGAAACGCTCGGCAATGCGTTCTCCCAGATTGTTGACCATCTTGGGGGCCAGTATGTGCTGCGCTGGGCCACGCTGCGGCGTGACAGCGCCAGTTTCGCGCCGTCGTTCCGCATCGCCCTGGGCGCGCGAGAAGGGGAGCATGTCGAGGCGGACCATTATACGGCGTCCGCCCATGCGGGCGATGTCGTCGGCGGCATGCTGCGGCTGGTGCCGTCCCTGGCGGGAGACACGGCGACCGTCGTGATCCGCGCCGATTACATGCCCCGCGCCGTCACCCGGCTGCGCCTGTATGTGCGGTCCACCCTGGCCTTCACCGCCGCGCTCGTGGATGCGGCCGACGACGGCCTGCTCGACGGCTGGACGCTTCAGCAGATACCGGACGCGGCGACGGGCGGTTTCTTCCTCGACATCACCAGTCCCGGCGATCCCGCCCGTTTCGCCGATTTCGGGCCGCTGCTGCGGCTCGACTATACGGGCGTGACCGGCGACCCGGCAACCCTGCTCGAAGACATCCAGGTGGACAACACGGTCTATGACGCCGGACAACACTTCACCATCGTGAACTTCAACTAGCCCGTTGGCCAAGACGGGTTCAGCCACCGGTTTCATGCCACTGCTTCGGCGGTCGTTATTGGGCATTTGGCTGAACTCG
>CAIXUF010001213.1 GCA_903922535.1 Candidatus Hydrogenedentota bacterium | reverse complement strand
TATCGCGATTGCAACGGGCCAGGTATCCCGGCTTGCCGTAGTAGATATTGACGTGAAGCGTGGGGCCAGAGGCCGCGAGTCCTTGGCATCCATCAAGGGCATGACGCCGACGCTTACGGTGACAACACCAAGCGGCGGCTGGCACTTGTATTATCTGTGCCCCGAGGGCGGCCTACGTTCCAAGAATGGACTGCTGCCCGGCATCGACCTGAAGGCCGACGGCGGCTATGTGGTCGCACCCGGCTCGACGATAGATGGCAAGCATTACGAGTGCAAGGAACCCGAAGCCAACATAGCTGCTTTGCCGGAGCCCATCCCGGCACTCATGTGCGACGATAAGGGCTCATCAAGTACATCGACGACCTCAGATTTGGATGCGCCTATGTGGGTCGCACAGGCCCTGCGGGGCGTCCCGGAGGGCTCGCGAGATGCGACGTGCGCACGCTTGGCGGGATTCATGCTGGGAAGGCTTCCACGCGATATTGTGCGGGCTCAACTCTGTGCTTTCGCTCAACTCTGCACCCCGCCGTTCCCGGAGTCCGAGGTAGACAAGACTCTCCGGAGCATCGCGGCAAAGGACGCCGAGGCAGGGGACCGCGCGCCCGACTTTGCCGAGGACGCGCTGGCCCTTGAATTTACACGACGGCACGGCAGCGACTGGCGATACGTCGCGGCCTGGGGCCAGTGGCAGCGCTGGAATGGCGTTCTATGGGCCGCAGAAAGCACGCTACAGGCCTTCGACCTTGCGCGCGCCGTATGTCGGGATAAGGCCGGCGATCTGAAGCCGGGCCAAGCTGTCAGGGTAGCGAGCGCGGCAACGGTGGCCGCGGTGGAGCGCTTCGCCCGGGCAGACCGCCAGCACGCGGCCACGACCGAGATGTGGGACCGTGACTTGTGGCTGCTCAATACGCCCCGTGGGGTTGTGGATCTCCGGACCGGAGCGGTGCGCGAGAACGCCCGCGAGGACTGCATGACCAAGGCAACGTCCGCCCACCCGGATGGGGACTGCCCGCTGTGGTGTCAATTCTTGCGAGATGTCACGGACGGAGACAAGGACTTGCAGGAATATCTGGCGCGTGTCGCCGGTTATGCCTTGACCGGAGTAACCCGAGAGCATGCGCTATTCTTTCTCTACGGGACTGGCCGAAACGGCAAAACGGTTTATCAAAACACGCTCGCCGCGATCATGGGCGACTACGCGGCCGCCGCCCCCATGAACACTTTTATGGAGGCCAGGAACGAACAGCACCCCACGGACCTGGCGGGTCTGCGCGGCGCCCGGCTCGTGACAGCTAGCGAAATTGCCGACGGCCAGCGGTGGAACGAGGCAAAAATAAAGAAATTGACCGGAGGCGACCCGATACCAGCGCGGTTCATGCGTCAAGACTTTTTTACTTACACCCCGCAGTTCAAACTGTTGATAGCAGGCAACAGCAAACCTTCCCTCCGGAACGTGGACGAGGCCATGCGGAGCCGACTGCACTTGATCCCGTTCACGGTCACGATCCCCGTAGAAAAGCGCGACCAGAAATTACCTGAACGCCTGCTGATCGAGCGCGACGGCATCCTGCGCTGGGCACTGGACGGCTGCCTGGAATGGCAACGCATCGGGCTCAAGCCACCGGCGGTCGTGGTGTCCGCTACCAAGGATTATTTTGAATCCGAGGACGCTATCGGGCGCTTTCTCGCGGAGGCCTGCGCCCAGGGGAAGGTCCTTACTAACAAGTTCATGTTGACCGGGATTCTGTTCGGGGCCTGGAAGATTTGGGCTGATGCCGCCAGGGCTTGGGTCGGCACCGAAAAACAGTTCTCTCAGAGCCTTGATGCCCGAGGATTCAAAAAGGGTCGGCAACCCGGGACCGGGCGGCAGGGATTCCTGGGTTTGGCCTTAAAGCGGGCCTCAGAGGGGGCATTTTGAAATCTGTGAAGGGTATGAAGGGACTCCCATTATCGGCGTCACGCGCGCGCGC
>CAIXUF010001212.1 GCA_903922535.1 Candidatus Hydrogenedentota bacterium | reverse complement strand
TGATAGTTAGAAGGAGGGGGTATCGTTGACGATCGGCACAACCATCGGTGGCTTCGCGCTCATACACGAGCTTGGACGTGGTGGGATGGGCATCGTGTATGAAGCCGAGCAGACGTCGCCACGGCGGCACGTCGCACTGAAAGTGCTGCCGCCGGAGTTCGCGCATTCTCCAGGCGTCGCCGCCCGCTTCAAGGAGGAAGCTAACCGTATGGCGATGCTCGACGGGCACCCGCACATCGCCACGGTGTATGCAGCGGGGGAGGAGAGCGGCACGGCCTACTTCGCCATGCAGTTGCTGACGGGCGGGGACCTCGAACAGCGCCTGCAGGCGGGTCCGATGGACCAGCAGCAGGCGGCCGAGATCGCTGCCAAGGTGGCCGATGCCCTGGACTTCGCCCACCAACGGGGGATCGTGCACCGGGACATCAAGCCTGCTAACATCATGTTTAGCGCTCAGGGCGAACCGGTTGTGACGGATTTCGGGATCGCCAAAGCAGCTGACGAGGTTCGGATGACGCTGACCGGCATGTCAGTCTGCACGCCGGAGTATGCTTCGCCCGAGCAGGTTAAGGGGAACCCGATCGATGGGCGTTCGGACCTCTACTCCCTGGGTGTCATGCTCTACCGAATGGTGTGTGGCAGGCCGTTGTTTGACTGCCAAAACCCGATGACCTGGGCGATGAAGCACATTAGCGAATCGCCGCAGCCACCGGGTGTATGGTGCCCCGAGCTGAATGGGCAGTTGCAGCACGTTGTCCTAAGGTGTTTGGCCAAGGAACCCAGTGACCGATTCTCAAACGGTGCAGATGTGGCAAGGGCACTGCGGGGCATTGACTGGGTGGCGAACACCGTGGTGGTGGCGCAGCCGGTCATCGTCCGGCATTCGGTGAGGAAGCCGGCCCGGCGGCCCTACGCAATAGGGGGCATAGGTTTCGCCGCACTGACGGTGGGGATTGCGCTGATGGTGGGTCATCCGTTTCACCGGATGGTGACGGTTCCCGGCGTACTGGGCATGACGGCCGAGCTTGCCACCACGAACCTTGCCGGGGCTGGGCTGACGGTAAGGCAGGACGGACAGAGCTACAGTGAGAGCTATCCGGAGGGGAATGTGTGCAACCAATCGCCTGCGCCCGGCGCGCAGGCGCAAAAGGGTGCCGCGGTAGCCATTCTTGTGAGCAAGGGAAAGGCGCCGCCGGTGAAGGTGCCTGTGCCCAGTGTGGTCGGCATGACGACTGCGGAGGCTGAGTCGAAGCTATCGGGGGCAGGACTGCCCATTCAGTCCGGCGAATTGCGCTACAGCGATCTGCCAGCTGGCCAGATCTGCAGCCAGTTTCCCGTGTCGGGCACGCCAGTTGCGCCAGGGGACACGGTCCGCGTGGTGACAAGCAAGGGACCGAAGCCGACTCCCCCGCCTCTTCCCCCAGATACTGCGGGCATCATCTCCGGTGCCATCGCCAACTGGGTCAACCAGTGGGAGCACGGGACGGCCGCCAGCTACGTGCTGGGATGCTATGCCCCGGACGCCGACATCTATGCGAATGGGCGACACTATACGAGGCCAGGATTCTACGAGAACGAGCAGACAAAAATCGGCCAGCCGGGAGTGACGATAGCGGTTACGCACGGCCCCATCTCAATGGCGTGGGCGGATGACGGCGACGGCCTGGTACGAGCGACATTTCATCTGGACTACAGCCGCGTGGGCGGCCCTGGTGGCGCGCATAGCAGTTCCGGAACGCAGGTACTGGATTTCCGACTGAACAATGGCCAGTGGTTGATCGTGCGCGACGAGTTTCACTAGATCGGTTTGGCTGAACGCGAAGGGAACTAGACTGACAGTGAACAGTTCTTATGATATGTTATCACCAGACACGCTCTCACCTCGCTCCATGGTGCCGTTGGCATCGGCCGCGGTTGGCCTCATCGCTCTGCTTGTCTGTCTTGGCTCGTCAGGTGTATCAGATCTCTCTGCATCCGCCCCCACGGCCGACGGTCGTGCGTTCATGGCCCAGGACACGGCGGCAGGAGCCCCAGAGAGGGCTGCCGCGCCCATCAAGCGTACAATCGGCGAATCGGTGGAGCAGAGGCCAATTGATGCCTACGCCTTCGGGAACGGCAAGGAAGTGACCGCAGTCTTTGGCGCTTTCCATGGGAATGAGCCAGGCGGCAGGATTGTGTGCGAGCAGTTGGTTAAGTACCTGCTGAAGCACCCGGAAGCATACACCGGGAGAACGGTGATTGTCGTTCCTGCGGTGAACCCAGATGGCCTCGCCGCGGGCACTCGCTTCAATGCTGACAAGGTCGATATCAACCGCAACTGGCCGAAGAACTGGCGCCCGAAGAGCAGGTCTAACCCGGCCCCCGGGCCCGAGCCGTTCTCTGAGCCAGAGGTGCAAGCGGTAAGGGACCTACTGGACAGTCATCCACCAACAAAAGTCATCAGCCTGCATCAGTACAAGAACATGCTCAACCCCACTAGCGCGGGCGGCATCGCGCTCGCCAACGAGATGGCGAAGTACAACAACCTGAGGGTGGACACCAGTGTCGGCTACCCCACGCCCGGCAGCTTCGGGGACTACTGCGGCCTGGGGCTCAAGGCCGCCATGGTCACCTATGAGCTGCCAGGGGGGAAGGACCTCTGGCTCGGCGCCAAAC
>CAIXUF010001211.1 GCA_903922535.1 Candidatus Hydrogenedentota bacterium | reverse complement strand
GCGCTCATGCTGATTGACGGCGGCAGCAGCAAGAGTGACCCGCCCAAGGGCGCCGATCCCAACCTGCGCCGCATCGCCCTGTCGACCAACACCATCGCCGCCTCCGTCAAGAACATACCCAACGAGCCGCTTGTCTTTTCCGACGACAAAAAGCGGCGCACCGAAGACGGTATCATCGCCTACTGCTGGGACAAGTTCCTGCACACCGGCGACGCCCTCTGGCTGACCCGCCTGCCCATGACCAAGGCCGTGGTCCGCGCCATGGACACGGTGCAGGACTTCTGCGCCTCGAAAGAAGGCGGCAAGATCAAGGTGAACGATTTCGTTGTGGCCGGCGCGTCCAAGCGCGGCTGGACCACCTGGACCACCGCGGCGGTCGACAAGCGCGTCGTCGCCGCCGTGCCCATCGTCATCGATCTGCTCAACATTGTCCCCTCCTTCAAGCACCATTATGAAGTGTACGGCGAATGGGCACCCGCCGTGGGTGACTACTCCGGCATGGGGGTCATGGACTGGATCGGTTCCCCCGAGTTCGACGCGCTTGCCAAGGTGGTCGAGCCTTACAGCTACCGCGACCGGCTGACCATGCCCAAACTCATCATGTGCGGCGCGGGCGATCAGTTCTTTCTCAATGATTCCTGGAAATTCTACCTTGCCGATCTTCAGGGGCCGACCTGGCTGCGCTATGGCCCCAATTCCGGGCACGGCCTCGAAAGCAGCGATCCTGTCGGCACCGTGACCGCGTTCTACAAGCGTTTTGTCGACAAGAAGCCCATGCCCAAATATGGCTGGACCTTCCCCGACGCCAACACCATCCGCGTCACTTCCGATGAAAAGCCGCTGGTGGTAAAGCTGTGGCAGGCCACCAATCCTGACAGGCGTGACTTCCGCGTGGACACCCTCGGACACAAGTACATCGCCGCCGAACTGCAACCGCAGGCAGACGGTTCTTGGATCGGCAAAGTGGACACGCCCGCCAAGGGATGGACGGCTTACCTGGTCGAACTGACCTATGGCACCCAGGACGATGAGAACAACCTGGTGTTGTCCTCGCCGGTGCGTATTGTACCGGACACCGTCGAGCACACCTTCACCCCGAAGAATGATTGGCCCGACGGTTTCCTGCACAAGCAGGGCAAGGTAAAGTAACCCAACCAACATCAAAACAAACCCAATCCGGGCGGACGGCAATTGCGCTGTCCGCCCGGATTTCTCTTTGCTCGGTGCCGTGATCAACTGCTCAATTTGGGACTGGACCCAACTCCGCCACGTCCCTTCGCAGGTTGTAATGGGATTAAAACCGCCTGCACTCGCTTCTTTTTATCGGTTTAAGCCGGTTTCGTCCTTCCGTAGTCAATTCCGCGGATTTGATAATCAATATATAGTCTGAATCGAACGCCGACGCTGCAGACGGGCACAAGATATTGTGGTTTTGCCCAGGTATGGCGCAAAAGCATGGTGGAAAACCTGGGGGAAGAGGAAAAATAATAGTTGACATTGGGGTGAAACGGTGGTAATTTATGGGTGCTGTGTGGAGTTTATGTGGGATTCAACCGGGGTAACAGACGTTGTACTACGGCGAGTCAAATACTGCGGTCGACGAAAAGGGACGGGTCAATGTGCCCCTCCGCTTCAAGGACCTGATGAAGGTTCTGAACCACGACACGTGGTATGTCACCCGCGGCTTTGACGGGGCGCTCTTTCTCTTCCATGCGGTTCGCTGGAATGAGATGCTCAAGACGCTGCAGACACCGTCCGGACTGAATCCGAAACTGTTGGATTTCCGTCGGCTTTTTTTGGGCAGCATGGCGGTGGTGAAGATGGATGCCCAGGGTCGGCTCCTCATTCCCGCGCCGCTGCGCCAGTACGCGGGAATTGATCGTGATGCGGTGATATTGGGTGTTGAAGATCACCTGGAACTCTGGAGTGTTGCGGGCTGGACGGCCTTCCAGGAGAGCCAGGCGGAAGCATACAAGCGGATGGCGGACGAACTGTTCGGCGGCCTCCGCGGCGGGGTTGGGCAACCCACGGAAGGAATATGAGCATGATTAGCGTAGAGCGTCTTGAGAGCGGTGCGGTCACGGTGCTTCGGGTTCACGGCGACGTCAATGAGGAGGGCGTGAACACGCTTCGCCTCGCCCTGATGTCCTGCCTGGAGGAGGGCCGGACCAATGTGGTTCTGAATGTCGCGGGCGTGGCATTCGTAAGCTACATGGGCGTCGGCGTTTTGGTCGAGCGGCTCGGCCAGTTGCAGGCGGCCAAGGGCGACCTCAAACTCGCCTGCATGAGCGTTTACATGCGCCGTCTGCTGCGGCTCATGGGCCTGTCCCATGTGTTCAACTGCTATGAGACCGAACTCCAGGCCATTCAGTGCTGCACGAAACAGGCGGCGGCCTGAGGTCTGACCGCAGGGTCCAGAGCGGGGGAGTCGGTCCGTGTCATCCCACCAGCGAGCACCCCATATACCCGTCATGGCGCAGGAGGCGCTTCGCTGGCTGGCGATCCGACCCGACGGCACCTACGTGGATGCGACGGCGGGGGCGGGCGGACATTCGACCCTGATCGCCGCCAGCCTGGAAACGGGCAGGCTGATCGCATTGGACCGCGACGCGATGGCGGTGGCGATGGCGGGGGAACGGCTCAAAACTTTTCCCCAGGCGTGCGTGGTGCACGCAAACTACAGTGAGTTGAATCAGGTTCTTCGCGATGCGGGCATTCCCGGGGCGGACGGCGTGTTGATAGACGCGGGCCTGTCGAGCATGCAGATAGACCGTCCCGAGCGGGGCTTCTCCTTCCAAGAGGATGGTCCACTCGACATGCGCATGGATCCGGATTCGGGCCCGAGCGCCGCCGAATGGCTGGCCTCGGTGAACGAGGACACGCTTGCCGGGGCGCTGCGCGATTTCGGCGATGTGGGTCCCGCGGGGCGCATTGCCCGGACGGTTCTGGAACGCCAGCGCGCGGGCCGCATGACCCGCACGGGCGATCTGGCCGCGGCGGTGCGCGAGGCGCTCGATTTCGTGCGTGGCGAGCCCGGCGAGGTGAGAACGGTGTTCCAGGCGGTGCGGATAGCGGTGAATCGGGAACTGGAATGCCTGCGCCGGGGATTGGAATCAGCGGTGGATGCGCTGAACCCCGGCGGGCGGCTGGTGGTGATTTCGTTCCATTCGGGCGAGGATCGCGTCGTCAAGGACGCGTTCCGCGCGTGGTCGCGGCCCGAACGGGAACTGACGCGGGACGGGCGGGTGTGCTCGGTGCGCCAGCCGCGCCTTCGGTTGCCGGTATCGGGCCCGATCCTCCCGTCCGAGGACGAAGCACGGTCAAATCCGCGGGCGAAGAGCGCGAAGATGCGGGTGGCAGAGCGGCGCGCGATGGCCGCGGCAGAGGAGTAGGCCATGGCTCAGGTGAAAAGACGCAACAAATACGAGGTGCGCAGGGCACTTTACGGCTGGGTGGCTTGGCTGCCGCTGCTGGCGCCGTTTGTGTTCATGGCGATGGACACGTCGGTCAGCCTCAAGGCCCGCCGCGCCGACTACGACTTTGGAAGGCTTGCCGCCCAGCGGCGGCAGATTGCCGAGGAACTGGATCAGGCCCGGTCCGCCGAGGCGCAGTTGAGTGATGTGAGCAAGATTTCCGAGATCATCGCCCGACTGAACATGCTTCTTCCCGATCCCCGGCAGATTCAGGTGGTTATGGCGAATCCTGACACGCCGATGCCTTTGATGCAGGAACGGCCCCGGGACGAGGCTGTTGAGACGGCCGGTGAAGCGGCCGTTTCCGCCGGAAAGGCACCCATGCCGGTGATACCGAGTGCGCCCGCCGTTGCCCTACCGGTGATGGTGTCCGCACCGCCCGCGGCCTCGGCCACGGCCCTTGTGCCCGCGAATTTCCCCACGGCGGTTTCCACACCGGCAGTGTCGGCTTCGCGGTCCGGCAGTCCAGCCGCGCCGAAACCGCCCGTGCTTGATCTTCCCAAGGAACAGATAACGGATCTAGATTCTCCCGACGCGTCGTCGAAAGACATGCTGGCCAGCCTCTAAAGGGTGCGTGCGGGCCACTGCGGATCGGCGGGCGGCGGGAGGCAACCTGCGCAGAATGGATGCAGAGTCATGAAAAAGCGCCGATTCGACCTCGACCTGGCCCCCATGGAGGGGCTGGACTGCCCCATCACCCAGAGTCACCAGCGCAGTGTGCACTGGCTGGGTGTCTTCTTCCTGGCCGTCTTTGCGGTGGTGGTGCTGCGCCTAATCATGGTGCATCTCAACCCGGGAAACATGCTCACCGAGGAGGAGATGCTGCACATTGGCCAGATTCGGCTCACCGAGCCGCGCGGCGAGATCTTTGACCGCAACGGGGTCGTTCTCGCCACCAACAAACTTGCCGCGACGCTCTGGGTCGATCCGCGCCTGGTTACGGACAAGAGTGCGGAAAAGCCCGCCGAGGAAAAGAAGTCCGGGGCCAAGGAGAAGGAACACGTCGACAGTGAAGTCCTCATCAATTACCTCAGCGGCAAAATTGGCATGTCCCGCGAGGAACTGGCCGACACGCTCAAGACCACCGGCCCCGACGGGAAGCCCCGCAAGTTCAACATAATCAAACGGTGGGTTCCCGGCCTGACCAAGGCCGACATTGACGAAATCCACGGAAAAAGCCTTGACGCCGTCTCCGCCATCTGGGAACCGATCCGCACCTATCCACACCACGACACGGCCGCACACCTGCTGGGGTTTGTGAACCGGTCCGGCGAGGCCAGCGAGGGTCTGGAACGGAGTTACGACAAGCACCTGGGTGCAAAGCCGGGCATCTTTCGCGCCAAAGCCGACAACGGCCGCAACCTGCTTCCCTCGGGCACTCTTCAGTACGAAGAGGCCACGGGCGGCGAGATGCTCCAACTGACCATCGACGTTGGTATCCAGCACAGCCTTGAGGCGGCGCTCGACCAGCGCATCGAGGAGACCAAGTCCGTGGCGGCCATGGGCATCGTCATGGACCCGCGCGACGGCGCCATACTGGCCCTGGCGACGCGCCCGGCCTTTGACCCGAACGACTACGACAAGGTGACCGCCCAACTGCGCAAGAACCGCGCCGTCATTGATGTGTTTGAGCCCGGGTCCTCCTTCAAAATAGTGACGGCGTCCGCGGCGCTTGAGCACGGGCTTGTGAAGCCGACCACCATGATCGACTGCATGGGCGGCTCCTTCAACCCCTACGGGCACTTGATCAAGGACTTCCACAAACTGGGCGTTATACCCTTCTCCGAGTGTTTCGCCGAGTCCAGCAACATAGCGATGATCAAGGTCGCGGCCATGCTCGGCGAGGAGCGGCTTGAGGAATGGATTCGCAAGTTCGGATTCGGCCAGGCCACGTCACCCGATTTTTCCTACGAAAGCCGGGGCCTCTTTCAGCCGCGCAAGAACTGGTCGCGCCTGTCCATGGGTTCGTTGCCCATCGGCCAGGAGATATCGGTCACCATGCTGCAGCTCGGCCGGGCCTACTCGGTTATCGCCAACGGCGGATACCTGACGCAGCCCTACTATGTGGAGCGCGCGGTGGCGCGCGACGGTCGGGTGACCTACCAGCATGCGCCCGTGCCGCCGAAGCGCATTCTCTCCCCTGAAACTGCGCGCACCATGCAGGAGTTCTGCCACGATGTCGTGCTTCACGGCACGGGCACCGCCGCGAACATCATGGAATACCGGGTTGGTGGCAAGACGGGCACCGCCCAGATGGCGCGGCCCAAATCGGAGGGCGGCGGATACGACCCGAACCGGTACACCACCGTTTTTGCCGGTTTCGCGCCCGTGGCCGACCCGAGGCTTTGCGCGGTCATCGTGATCCAGGAGCCCAGCATCAAGCTGCGCTACGGCGGGTACGTCTGCGGCCCGGTCTTTGCCAATGTGATGCGCAGCGCACTTGTGCGGCTGGGCGTGCCCGAAGACCCGGTTACCGATCCCGAAGTGGTCGCGGCCTATGAGAAGCAGCAGAAGATCGCCCTCGCCGCGCAAAAGAAGAACGAGCCCAGGAAGAAGGAAGTGGCGCTCAAGCCCTCCGATCCCACCGACGAGGCCGATGCGGACACGGTTGCGCCGCCGCCGGACCCCAACGGTCTGGATGCCTCGCTTGACGCGCTTATCGCCCCGCTCGACGGACTCCAACTTGTGGCGCGGCACGACGGCGGGAAAATGGAAACCGCCATGCCGGACCTGCACGGCCTGACCAAGCGCCAAGCCCGAGAGCGGCTCCAGCGGCTGGGTGTGCCGCTCGACGCCCAGGGCGCGGGATGGGTGGTGGAACAGAGTCCGCCGCCCGGCGCCAGCCTGGAAGATGTCACCGTGTGCGCACTGCATTTTAGTTCCAAGAGTGATATGCTCGCGGCTTCGCAGCCGCTGCTTAAACCGGAAACGCCCGGCACCGCGCCGGCCACAACCGGCCCACAGCCACAGCCACAGCCACAGCCACAGCCACAGCCACAGCCACAGGATCAACATGCGGTCTCTGACACAAAACGAATTATGTGATCTGCTCGAGATTCCCCGCTCCGGCGGTGCCGCGTTCACCGTGTCCTCGGTTACCGAAGACTCGCGCCGCCTGCGTCCGGGCGCGGTGTTTGTGGTCTCGTCCGGCGCGCATGCCGACGGCCACGATTTCGCGCCGCAGGCGGCCGCGGCGGGTGCCGCGGCCATTGTTGGCGGCAGGGACGGACTCACGGAACTTTGCGGCCTGCCCTACCTGCGCGCGGCTGATCCGCATGTCGCTGCGGGTCGGATTGCCCACGCGCTTGCCGGCGATCCGACGTCACGCCTGTGCGTGCTTGGCGTCACCGGCACCAACGGCAAGGGCGGCGTCGCCCACCTTGTGCAGGCCGTGCTGAACCACGCAGGCCGATCCTGCGCCAACTTTGGCACCATCGGCTACGACATTGGCGGTGTCCTGCACAGCGCACCCCACACCACGCCCTTTGCCGAGGACCTCGCCGACATGTTCGCGCGCGCTGAATGCGCAGGGCACACGCATGTTGTCATGGAGGTCAGTTCCATTGCGCTTGATCAGGAGCGCGTGGCGGGGGTGCATTTCGCTGCCGCCGGATTCACCAACCTCACCCGTGACCATCTTGACTACCACGGCGACATGGACAGTTACCTTGCCGCCAAGCTGAAACTCTTCCGCCGCATTGAACCCTCCGCAGACATGCAGAACGATCCCCGGTTTATCGTGGTCAACGCGGAAGACCCGGCGGCACCCCATTTCATCGACGCCTCACGCGTGCCCTGCCACCGCTTTGGCTGCGGCGGTGATGTGCGCGCCGAGAAGGCCCGCCTCGATTTCAGCGGTGCGACGTTCCGTCTCGCCACGCCTTTTGGCACGGCCGACGCGCACATCCGCCTCCTTGGCCACCACAACGTGTCCAACGCGCTCTGCGCCGCCGCGTTCTGCACGGGGCTGGGCGTGCCGGTTGACACCGTGGCCGCGGGGCTGGGCACACTGGCCAGCGTGGCCGGGCGCTTCGATCCCGTAGACGCGGGGCAGCCCTTCTATGTGATTGTCGATTACGCCCACACTGACGACGGACTGTTGAATGTGCTGCGCGCGGCGCGCGCGCTGTGCAAGGGGCGCATTATCACGGTTTTCGGCTGCGGCGGCGACCGTGACAAGGGCAAACGCCCGAAAATGGGCGCCATCGCCGCGTCCATGTCGGACTTCTGCATTCTCACCTCGGACAACCCCCGCACGGAGGACCCGCACCGCATCCTGCTTGACGTGGAGGTCGGCATGCAGCGCACGGACAAACGTAAAGGCGACGACTACCTCGTCATTGAGTCGCGGGAACAGGCGATACGAAAGGCCGTGTCGCTCGCCAAACCGGGCGATCTCGTCATGATCGCCGGGAAAGGGCATGAAAACTATCAAATCATCGGCACGGAACGGCGTCATTTCGACGACCGCGAAGAGGCGATGGCGGCGCTAAAGGCACTAAAGCCATGAGTTGGAAATACACACTCGGAGAACTGGCGGGGGCCGTCGGCGCTGTCCTTCCCACCGGCCTCGGTGAGTTCACCTTTTCGGGTGTCTCCACGGACACACGCACCCTGCGCCCGGGCGACGTCTTCTTCGCGCTTTCCGGCGACAACTTCGACGGGAACACTTTCGTGCCCCTGGCCTTTGAAAAGGGGGCTGTCGCCGCCGTCTGCGAACGGCCCATTCCGGGCGGTCCCTGCATTGTGGTGGAAGCGCCGCTGCGCAGGCTCCAGGACTTTGCGGCGTGGCACCGTTTGCGGTGCTCGGCAAATGTGATTGCCATCACCGGCTCCAGTGGCAAAACGACCGCGAAAGACCTGATTGCGGCCGTGCTGGCGTCCAAGTATCCCGTGGTGAAGACGCAGGGGAACCTCAACAACGACATCGGCTGCCCGCTTTCGCTGTTGCAACTGGAGGAAACCACGCGTCACGCGGTCATCGAAATGGGCGCCAACCATGCGGGTGAAATCGCGGGCCTGTGCCGCATCGCCCGGCCCGACGAGGCTGCGGTCACCATCGTCGCGCCGGCGCATCTCGAAGGTTTTGGCTCGATTGAGGGCGTCGCCCGGGCGAAGGCCGAAATCGTTGCCGGTCTGACCCATGGCGGCATGTTTTATGTGAACGTGGACAATCCGTGGTGTCTGGCCATGGCGAAGGAATACGGCGGACCGAAGATGTATTTCGGCGCCCACGGCGACGTGGTGCTTCGAAACTGCTTCTTTGACGACGCGGAGGAGATGGTGCTGGACATCGACCCGGTGGGCGTGCTGCGCCTGCCGCTGGCCGTGCGCGCCCATTCGACCAACGTGCTGCTGGCCGTTGCGGTGGCGCTGCGCCACGGCATTGAGGAAATTGAGGCCCCACTGCGCGCGGCCTGCGCGGGCCTGAGCCGTTTCAAGACGCTCAAGGTCGGGCCGCTGACCGTTCTGGACGATGCCTACAACGCCAATCCGGCCAGCATGGCGGCGGCGCTGGAGGCGCTGGCGGACCGGCGTGTCGCCGGGGCGCGCATGGCGGCGCTCGGAGAAATGCTGGAACTCGGGGCCGCCGCAGGGGATCTACACCGGGAAGTGGGGCGCGCCGCAGGGCGCTTTGGCGTGAAACACCTGTTTGCCTACGGCCCCCACGGGGCCGACACGGCGGCGGGCGCGGCGGAGGCGGGTGTGCCGCACGCGGAGGCTTTGGACGATCACGACGCGATTGCGTCGGCGGTGTTCCGGGCGGCCGCGCCCGGCGACGCGCTGCTGGTCAAGGGATCGCGGGGCGTGCGAATGGAGACGGTGATTGAGGCGTTGAAACGATTGTACGGCGGCTGACCCCGCTTCGGACAGGACTTAAAGACCCATGTTTTACTATTTGGCCGACATGCTGGAACCCTGGTTTGGCCCGCTCAACGTGGTGAGCTACCACACCGTGCGCGCCGGCGGCGCCGCCGTCACGGGATTTCTTCTTTGCCTGGTTTTCGGACCGGCCATTATCCGCCGGCTGCGCGAACTCAAGATTGGCCAGTATATCAAGAAGGACCATGTCGCCGATCTGCACGCTTTGCACAAGGGAAAGGCGGGCACGCCGACGATGGGCGGCGTCATGATAATCGGCGGCACGCTCGTGTCGCTGCTTTTGTGGGGGCGGCTCTCCAACCGCCTGCTGTGGCTGGCCATGGCCGTGATCCTGCTGCTCGGCACGGTGGGTTTCATCGATGACTTCATCAAACTGCGCCGCAGGCACAACGACGGGCTCAGCGCCCGCGCCAAGTTCATCGGCCAGATCCTGACCGGATTGCTGCTGGGCCTCTATCTCTACTACAACCCCATCACCGTGAGCGCGTCCACCGTTTCCCCGCGCGACATCCTCGACTGGCCCGGCCTGGAATCGGCGCTCACCCGGGCGGCCGCGTCACCCGCGATGACCGCGCAGAAGAAGATCTGGGACACCTTTCCGGCGGATGTCAAGGCGGTGCTCGCCGAGGCGAAAGGCAGGGGGGTGACCGCGGAGCGGGACCGGCTGGCGGTGGTCCAGGGCCTGAACGCCACCCTGCGGGGCCGTGATCTTTATGACCCGAAACTCTGGCCCGACGACATGCGCAATGGTGAACTTGCCTCGTTTTGCGGGCAGGGGGTGGGCCGTCTTGGAGCCCGCGATCTCGTGCGCATGAACCGCCTGCTCGTGGAGGCTGCCCTACCCAAGGCCGTGGCGGCCAGTGAGCCCGACCTGCACACGAAGGTGGGCGTGCCCGGGTTCAAGAACCTGTTCATCCCGCTGGGCGCTTTCTATATCCTTTTCGTCATTGTCGTGATAGTCAGCATTTCAAACGCGGTCAACGTCACCGACGGACTGGACGGTCTGGCGGCGGGCGCCGGCATCGTCTCCATCCTGACCTACGCGGGCATTGCCTATATCGTGAGCCGTGCCGACTGGTCCCATTACCTCTTTCTGACCTATGTACCCGAGGCCAGCGAGCTTTTCGTTTTCGGCGCCGCGTTGCTGGGCACGGGACTCGGCTTTCTTTGGTTCAACGGACACCCCGCCGAGGTGTTCATGGGCGACACGGGTTCGCTTGCGCTGGGCGGGGCAATCGGTTCACTGGCGCTGCTGACCAAGCAGGAACTGCTGCTTCCGGTGGTGGCCGGCATATTCGTGCTTGAGGCGGCCAGCGTGGTGATCCAGGTGGCCTCGTTCAAGACCACGGGGCGGCGCGTGTTTCGCATGGCGCCGCTGCACCACCATTTCGAACTTTTGGGATGGGTGGAGACCAAGGTGACGATGCGCTTCTGGATTGTGGCGCTGCTGTTCGCGCTGATGAGTCTTGCCACCCTCAAACTGCGCTAGGCCGCGACACTGCGGAGAACACAATGGATCTCGCTGGAAAGAAGGTAGTCCTGGTGGGAATGGGCCGGTCGACCACGGCCGCCGCCCGCCTGCTGCTGCGCGAGGGGGCGCTGCCGTTTGTCACCGAGTCGGGCAATGCGCCCCGCCATGACCCATGGCGCGCCCAGTGCCTCGAAATGGGCGTTCCCTTTGAAATGGGCGGCCACAGCATGGACGCGTTCGAGGATGCCCAACTGGTGGTCACCAGTCCCGGCGTGCCCCTGGCGTCGGATTTCCTCGCGCCCATGCATGTGCGCGGCATCCCCATTGTCGGCGAACTCGAACTCGCTTCGCGGTTCTGCCGGTCCAGGATCATTGCGCTCACCGGCACGAACGGAAAAACCACCGCGACCGAACTGCTCCGCGCGATGGTCGCGGCCTGCGGCCGCACGGTTGATCTGGCGGGCAACAATGACCGCCCGCTGTCGCTGGTTGCGCTGCGCGACGAGCAGCCCGAATTCGTGGTTGTCGAGGCGAGCAGCTACCAGTTGGAAACGGCCGGGACCTTCCACCCCTGGATTGCCGCCGTGCTGAACGTGACGCAGGACCACCTCACGCGGCACGGGACCATGGAAGGCTACGCGAAAGCGAAGGCCCGGATTTTCCAGCGCCAGGGGGCCGGCGACATTGCCGTGGTCAACGCGGACGATCCCTACACGCGCGCCATGGAGGTGCCGGACGGAGTCGACCGCATCGCGTTCAGCCTGATTCGGGAGACGCCCGTTGACGCGTGGGTGGCGGGGGACGGCTACTACCTGCGGGGCGAGCGCATCGCCGAAACCGGCGACAACCCGCTGCCCGGACGGCACAACGCGGAGAACGTGTTGTGCGCGCTGGCGATGCTGGCAGCGGGCGGTTTCGAACGGGGCGGCATGGCTGCGGGTTTGCGCGCGTTTCAGGGCGTCGAGCACCGGATCGAGCACGTGCTTGCCGAGAATGGCGTCGACTGGTACAACGACTCGAAGTCGACCAACGTGGACAGCCTGCGCGTGGCGCTGGAGAGTTTCACCCGGCCGCTCGTGCTGATCGCCGGCGGCCAGGCCAAGGACAGCGACTACCGGGTGATCCGCGATCTCTTTGCGGTGCATGTGCGCCACATGGTGGCCATC
>CAIXUF010001210.1 GCA_903922535.1 Candidatus Hydrogenedentota bacterium | reverse complement strand
GGAAATCTTCGAGAGATCCGGAGCGCCGAAGGCGCGGCATATAATAGCCTGGGGCGTGAGCCCCGGGTAACGGCAACCAAAAGGAAACAGAGCGCTGAAAGCGCGACACAAAGAGGCGTATTACCACCATGCACACATTGATGCTGACGATGGGAATTGTGGCCGGCACATGGGCGGGAGCGTTCACGCTTGATGACAACGGCGCGACGGTCACCGTGAAGGACAGCGACAAGCCCGTGCTGGTCTACCATTACACCATGGTCGATCCGCCGCAGGGCGTGGCGGCCAAGTTCCATCGCTCCTGCTACGTTCATCCGCTCTATGGTCTCGACGGCGAGGTGATGACCGAGGACTTCCCCAAGGACCACTACCACCACCGGGGCGTGTTCTGGGCGTGGCCCAACAGCACCAGCGGCGACCGCAAGATGGACGTTTGGACGCTGGACGATTCGCGGCAGATCTTCGGCGAGTGGATTGCCAAGGACTCGGGCGCGGACAAGGCCGTGTTGGAAGTCGAGAACAACTGGGTCTTTGACGACGCGCCGGACAAGCCCGTCATCCGCGAGACCGTCCGCATGGAGATCCTGCCCGCAACCGACAAGGCGCGCCCCATCGACATCCGCCTGCGGTTGGAGAACGTGAGCGACAAGGTGTTCACCATGAAGGGTTCGGACGTGAGCAACAAGGGCTACGGCGGCATGTGCATCCGCCCCGACTCGGCCCGCAAGCCCATGCACTTCACCGCCGCCAATGGAACCATAGAAAAGGACATGCTCGAACTGGCCACGCCCTGGGCCGACGTGTCCTATGCGACCAAACCAAAAGGTGACACATTGTCCGGCGTGGCCCTGTTTGAGCACCCGTCCAATCCCGGCTATCCCCATCCCGGCTGGATTCTGCGCAACTACGGCTTTCTCGGCCAGTCCTGGCCGCACACGGCCACGCATGAGATGAAACCGGGAGAAAAGGTGGAACTGCGCTACCGCATGCTGGTCCACCGCGGCGATGCGGAGGCGGCAGGCGTGGCCGGAGCGTTCGGCGAGTACACAAAAGAAACCACGGGCAAATAAACGCATGAACGCATTCTTGTGCCTGAATGATGCGGGGAGGTCATGGTGCATGAACAAGAACAATGCACCCATCATAATTGCTCTGAACGGAAGACACGCACAGCATGCCTGAACCCATGACCGAAACCCAGACCAACACGCCCGATGCCGCCCCCCCGAGCGGAGCCGACCGCAGCGCGGCAGTGCTGGTCTATTTCGGTCTCTCCCCGTTCTTCACGCCCTGGCTGCGGCGGCGGCGCGATTCGCTTGCGGCGCATCACGCCCGGCAATCCGACGCCCTGTTTCTGCTGCTGTATGTGATTGTCCTCCTGTTCATCGCAACGGTGGCCGTGCTTTCCGTCGTCATGCTGCGGTATCGGGCGGTGTACGATGCGGGGCACTATGAGGCGTGGACGCTGAGCGTCTTCCGCAAGCTGCTCATTGCGTGGGCGGTTTTCTGGGTGTACGGCGTTGGGTTGGCGCTGATGGGGTCGCTCTCGGCAATTCCGTGGTTCGACCGTATCGGCCGCTGGCGCGGCGCGCCAACCGTGCGCGCAGCACTGGCCCTGACCTGGTGTCTAATCCTCGTCGGCGGGGCACTGGCCGCGCGCGCTTCGGCGCTGGCCCCGGAAGACCGATCCCACGCCACGGCATGCCTGCTCTATGAGGACGTGAACGGCCGGTATCCGCGCTGGCTGTTTGCCCTGGGCTACTATCCCGCCATTGAGGCGGCCCGCCAGCGCTGCGGCGGCAACGTGTCCTTGCGCAGGCTCACGCGCGAAAACCTGCTTGCGGCGACAGGCGAGGCTGCTTTTCTGTTCATCGGTTCGCACGGCATGGCCGAGGGCATCCTGCTCCAGTC
>CAIXUF010001209.1 GCA_903922535.1 Candidatus Hydrogenedentota bacterium | reverse complement strand
CTTTTTGCCAATTTGTTGACGCTCACGTTGCCAAGCTTGCCGCTCCTTTCCCCGGCCACAAATGGCCGGGAACACGAGCGCGGGAACTGGGAAGCAAAGCGCGAACAACACGTCAAAAAGCATCAGCGTGCTGTGCGCCTGGGATTCGGCAGGCGCATCCCCTGGCGGGCTTTGAATGGTGCCATTCATGCAGACACCAGTGTACTTCCACAGGTTGCTAGCCCGGATTATGCGTGAGTCGCATAAATTTCCAACACTACGTCAAAACCAAGAAGGAAAACACCTCAACATCAAGAAGACTTAAGGTAAGCAAGCAACTTATCTCAAGGCCAGCGACGGAGGTGTTTCCCCATGAAGATTTCGGCCAACGCGGTGATGTTTCCTGCCGCCAAGCGGGATGTGGTGGTGCAATTTGACGGCGGCGATGTGACGTCGGATGCCGGACTGGCGCTGCTGGCCCTGGCGGATCGGCAACGCGGGGTGACCCCGGCGCTGACGCAGGCCTTCCAGGATCGCCGTCAGGCGGCCAAAGTGGAGCACACCGCGCAGGAGATTATCGCCGCGCGGGTGTATGCCATTGCGCTGGGCTATGAAGATGGCAACGATTTGGACCGTCTGCGGCACGATCCGGCGCTCAAAACGGTCTGCGGCCAGTTGCCGGCGTCGGGCGCGCCGTTGGTGAGCCAGGAGGTGCTGTCGCGTTTCGAGCATGCGCCGACCGCCAAAGATCTGGTGCGCATGGGCTGGGCCTTGGTGGGGGTGGGGCTGGCGCCCTTGGCGGCCACGGAGACGGAGGTCGTGATCGACGTGGACCCGTATGACGACCCGTGCCACGGCCAGCAGCAGTTCTCGCTCTTCAATGGGCATTATGATAGTCGCTGTTATCTGCCGCTGGCGGTGTGTGTGACGGGCACGGATGGGGTGAAGCGTCCGCTGGGCGCGCTGCTGCGCCCCGGCAATGCCAAAGCGACCAAGGGGCTGTATACCGTGCTGCGTGGGCTGGTGAAACGGCTGCGTGCGCAGTGTCCGCAGGCGCGGCTGATTTTACGCGCGGACAGCGCCTTCGGGATCGCCGAGGTGCTGCGCTGGTGTGAGGCGTTGGGGCTGGTACCGTTGCTCGGGGTGAGCCGGAACGCGGTGCTCCAGGAACTGAGCATTGCCACGCAGATCGATGCGTGCCTCAAATACTCCACGGACGGCGAGGGGTGCCGCGAGTTTGGGGAGTTTCCGTACGCGGCCAAAACGTGGGCGCGCCCGTACCGAATTATCGTGAAGGCGGAGATCACCCAGGGAGAGTTGAATCCCCGGTTCGTGATCAGCGGCCTGGACGATGGGCCGGAGGTGGTCTATGCCCGCTACTGTGGGCGCGGCGATGCCGAGAACGTGTGGAAGGAGTACAAGATCGACCTGGCCGCCGGGCGCACCAGTTGCACGACCTTTCTGGCGAATCAGACCCGCCTGCACTGGCATACGGCCGCGCTGTTGCTGTGTGCGACCGTGCGGGCCGCCGCCGTAGGCACCGCCTGGGCGACGGTCACGGTGGCGACGTTGCGGACCCGCCTGCTGAAGATTGGGGCCAAGTTGGTGGAAACCTGCCGCCATATCTGGTGGCACCTGCCGACCAGTTGCCCGGTGCAAGCGGATTGGCGACGCCTCGCCGCCGCGCTGGAGTGAGCGCGCTGTCCGGTAAACAGCAGCACGGACGGGACAAGAGCAGCGGCGCGGGGCGGCGCAGTATGCGGTCGTCTGGGGTGGGGCTTGCGCGACACACACGACCGCCAGGAGGCGCGCCGCCGTGCCGGGACGCGGGGAAACCGACCGAAGTGGCCCCGTCGCGGCGCAAGCGTAGCCGGAAACTCGCCTTCCTACCAGAAAAAGAACGGTCGAAAGACGACTCAACGCGATTCACGAATAATGCGGGCTAGCGAGCCTGTCATGGCTAGACAACGAACCGATGTGTGAAGCCTCGTTAGAACTTGTTCTGTTCCAACGCGGACGTGGGAGCAGCAGCCGTCAGGCTGGTGGAGTGCCGGTCGCTTGTTATTCGATGGCGACCAGGGGCGGTATTATTTTGTACCGTCAGCAGGTGGGCGAGCAACGGTGCACACCTGTCGGAGTCCACACGGGGTAAAGTCGGAGCCTACCGCGGGCCACGGGAAATCGTCGGAACCTGGGAACCCATGCCAACCTTCCCTCGGGATGACCAAGGCGACTGGTGAACGGTCGGTATGGGGGCAGAGCCCTCGTAGTAGTCTGAGAACGGGAAAGCCGTCCACATGGCGAAGGGGGGCAGGCAGACAGTACGGAACGCAGGAGGAGAACACACGATGTTCGTCGCGGTGAATACCGAGGCCATCCTCAACATGCAACACAAGCTGTATCAATGGAGTCGGCAAGACCCCCACAAGGTCTTCGCCGATCTGTTTAACCTGGTCTGCGACCGGCGTACCCTGGCGCTGGCCTGGCAACGGCTGTGCCGGAATACCGGCAGCCGCACACCCGGTCTCGATGGGGTGACCCGG
>CAIXUF010001208.1 GCA_903922535.1 Candidatus Hydrogenedentota bacterium | reverse complement strand
GATCTCGCGTGAGAACGCGGTGTCGTGGATCGACGGGGCAGGCAAACTGTGGCTCTTCGGCGGCAGGAATTGGCAGTTGATGACCCTGTTCAACGACTTGTGGCAATACGATCCGGCCGGGAATCTATGGACCTTTATGAAGGGCGACACCACGGGTGGCCAGTCCGGGGTCTACAGCAATCCCGTGCCGGCGAACAACAAACCCGGCGCGCGCTTTGGGGCGGTCTCGTGGACCGTTTCCGGAAAGCTGTGGCTCTTCGGCGGCTATGGCAACGATAGCGCGGCGGGGGTCGGGCCAATCAACGACTTGTGGCAATACGATCCGGCTGGGAATCTATGGACCTTTGTAAAAGGCGGTACCGCGATTAACCAGCTCGGGGTCTACGAAGATCCCGTGCCGGCGAAGAACACACCCGGCGCGCGCCTTGATGCTGTCTCGTGGACTGTTTCGGGCAAGCTGTGGCTTTTCGGCGGTAATTTGGGGTCGGCGGGGCACACGAACGACCTGTGGAAATACGATCCGGCCACGGGGAACTGGACTTGGATGAAGGGTTCCAAGACGGCCAACCAGACCGGAACCTGCGGCGCAAGCGGGGTGTCGGCGGCCAACTACACGCCCGGCTGGCGTAAAGCCACAGTCTCTTGGGCCGACCCGTCAGGCAATCTGTGGATTTTCGGCGGCTTTGGCAGCGCTTGTATGCCTTATGCTTTTTTTCCGGATCTGGGCGACCTGTGGCGTGCCGGTACGGGTGCCGCAAACACCATATCCGTGTCTGTGTCTGCGGATCCGGCGGCGGGCGGCACCGTTGCCGGCGGCGGCACCTATACGGTTGGCGCGAACGTGACCGTGGAGGCAACAGCGGGCACCGGGTACAACTTTGTCAACTGGACCGTGAACGGAACCCCGGCATCCACAGATGCGTCCTACACCTTCCCGGCGCAAGGCGACAGAGCCCTCGTGGCGCACTTCACGCAGAACACCAGCACCTATACCGTCACTTTTGACCCCTCGGGCGGCTCCGTGACACCCACCAGCGCGACCGTGACCCACGGCGCGACCTACGGCACACTTCCCATACCCACGCTTGCGGGCAGCATCTTCAGCGGATGGTGGACGGGTCTCGGCGGCACGGACACCGAGGTGACCGCCGCGACGACGGTAACCATCACGGCCGACCAGAGACTTTATGCGAAATGGTTTACCCCCGTTTCCATTACGGTGACTGCGGATGCCAAGGCCAGGGCCTACGGTGACGCCAATCCGGGGCTGACCTGGCAAATAACCTCGGGCGCGCTTGATTCCGGCGACAACCTGAGCGGTGATCTGGCGTGCGGGGCAGACACAAACTCCATTGTCGGCGCCTATGCCATTACCCAAAACACACTGACGGCGCCCTCGAAATACAACATGACCTTTGTCGGCGCGAACCTGACGGTCACGCAAAGGCCGCTGGGGGTGGCCGCTGCCGCAAAGACCAAGGTTTACGGCACGTCCGACCCTGCGCTGACTTACGTGATCACTTCAGGCACGCTGGCGGGCAACGATGCCTTCACCGGGGAGCTTTTCCGCGCAACGGGCGGAACGAACGAGACCGTCGGCGACCATGCCATCCTGCGGGGCTCCTTGAACGTGGCTGACGGCAACAGCGGGAACAACTATGCCATTGCCTATACGGGCGCGAACCTGACCATCACCAAGGCGGCGGCCACGGTGACGCTGGGCAGCCTGGCCCAGACCTGCGACGGCGCGGCGAAACAGGCCACGGCGACAACGCAGCCCGAAGGCCTGAATGTAAGCTTCACCTATGGCGGTTCGGCGGCGCCGCCGAGCGGCGCGGGCAGCTTTGCCGTTGTGGGCACCATTGCCGAGGCCAATTATCAGGGCAGCGCCACGGGCATGCTGATCGTGGCGGACACGACACCGCCGGTGATCACACGGCGGGGAGACGCCTTTGTCCGGGTCGAGCTTGGCGCGTCCTACACGGAACTTGGCGCAACGGCCATGGACGCCTGCGCGGGCGACCTGACCGCCGCCGTTGTGGTCGGCGGCGACACGGTGAACACGGGGGCGCCCGGGGTCTATACGGTGACCTACCACGTGGGCGACGGCAACGGCAACACCGCGACCGAAGTCACGCGCACGGTGCAGGTCCTGGAAGGCACCCCGCCGGGCAACGGCTGCGAAACGGTGAACTGGGCCTGGATGAAGGGTGCCAACATCGGCGATGAAGCCGGGAACTACGGCACACCCATGATCGAGGACCCGGCCAACCAGCCTCCGGGGCGTGTTTATGCGGTCTCGTGGACCAGCGGTTCCAGCCTTTGGCTCTTCGGCGGCTACAATTACGGGGGGGCTCACGGCACTCTCAACGACCTATGGAAATACAATCCCGGAACGGGCAACTGGACTTGGATGAAGGGTTCGAGCACGAGCTACGATGAAGGAATCCATGGCACGCTCGGGACGCCCGCGGCCGCCAACACCCCCGGCGCGTGCCAATCCGCCACCTCTTGGACCGACCCGTCGGGCAAGCTGTGGCTCTTTGGCGGCAGCAACCAGGACGAGCTGTGGCAGTATGATCCCGCCACAGGCAACTGGACTTGGATGAAGGGGTCCGGCACGACCGGGGTCTACGGCACGCCCGGCATCCCTGCGCCGGACAACACGCCCGGTGCCCGCGATAGCGCGGTTTCATGGAGCGACAGCTCAGGCAATCTGTGGCTTTTCGGCGGCAACGGCTTCGGCTCTCACAACGACCTGTGGAAATACGACGTGGCATCCGGGAACTGGGCTTGCATGAAAGGGTCCGACACGACAGATCTACCCGGGGTCTACGGCATGCTTGGAACCCCTGCGGCGGACAACATGCCCGGTGTGCGCCGCCACGCGGTTTCGTGGACCGACAGTTCAGGCAATCTGTGGCTCTTCGGCGGCTACGGCTTGGATGGCGCGGGGGCTCCCGGCTATCTTAACGACCTATGGAAATACGATCCGGGAACGGGCAACTGGACTTGGATGAAGGGCGCCTCGACTCGCAATCAACCCGGAGACTACGGCACTTTCATGACTCCGGCGGCAGACAACACCCCCGGTGCGCGCGAGGGCGCGGTCTCGTGGACCGTTTCGGGAAAGCTGTGGCTCTTCGGCGGCGTATACGATTGGTCGGGTTATAACGACCTGTGGGTATACGACCCGGGAACGGAGTGCTGGACTTGGATGAAGGGTGATTCAGAGTTCAGCAAGAGTGGAGTCTGTGGCGTTCCGCCCATATCCGGGGCGACGTCGGAAACGTACAAGCCCGGCGCTCGCGTTTACTCATGCTCGTGGAACGATGGATTGGGCAATCTGTGGATTTTCGGCGGTGCAGCCATTGATTGCAGCCCTGCTCCCCACCTTGTCTTTAGTGCGGGAGATCTGTGGCGCGGCAGTATGGTTGCCGTGCCAAAGATTTCGGTGTCCGCGAACCCGGCGGCGGGCGGGTCAGTCACCGGCGACGCCTGCCGTATCTCTGGCACGCCTGTGACCGTGACAGCAACAGCGAATGACGGGTACGACTTTGTCAACTGGACCGAGAACGGAATCCCGGTATCCACCAGCGCGTCCTACACCTTCACGGCGGCAGGCGACAGAACCCTCGTGGCGCGCTTCACGCCGAGTACCTGCACCCATACCGTCACCTTTGACGCACAGGAGGGCACTGTGTCGCCCGCCAGCGCGACCGTGACCTGCGGCGCGACCTATGGCACACTTCCTTTACCCACGCTTGCGGGCAGCACCTTCGGCGGGTGGTGGACGGGCGCTGGCGGCACCGGCACGCAGGTGACGGCCGAGACGACGGTGACCACCGCGTCCGACCACACGCTCTACGCGAAATGGTTCACCCCCATAGCCATCACCGTGACCGCAGACACCAAGACCAGGGTTTACGGCGAGACCAATCCGGTGCTGACCTGGCAAATAACCTCCGGCGCGCTTGAATCCGGTGACAACCTGAACGTTGATCTGGCGTGCGCCGCAGGTGTCAATGCCAATATCGGCGCACACGCCATTACGCTGGGCACGCTGACGGCGCCTGCGAAATACGCCGTCACCTTTGCCGCCGGCAGCCTGACCATCACGGCAAGGCCACTGTCGGTGACTCCGGCCGCCGGCCAGACCAAGGTCTACGGCGCGGCCGATCCGGCGCATCTGGCCTACACCCTGACCACAGGCACGCTGGTGAACGGCGACGCATTCAGCGGCGGTCTGTCGTACGCCGGGAACGGGGATGCTGGCGCCCATGCCATCACCCTGGGCACATTGCAGGCGGGCGGCAACGGCGGCGCAAATTACAGTGTTTTCGTGGAGGCACAGGTCTTCACGATCACGCCGATGGCGGTAACGGTGACGCCGGACGGCAACCAGACGAAGGTTTACGGCGCGGCCGAACCGACACTGACATACACGACTTCAGCACTGGGGAACGGCGACACGGTGCTGCGCGGTTCGCTTGGGCGCGTGTCGGGCGAGACCGTGGGGACCTACGCCATCAGCCTCGGGACGGTGACATCGGAGAACAACACCAACTACACGGTGTCGCTTGCCACCACGCCGGTGCTGTTCTCGATCACGCCGAAGTTGGTGACAGTGACACCGGACGGCAACCAGACGAAGGTTTACGGCGCGGCCGAACCGACGCTGACATACACGACTTCAGCGCTGGGGAACGGCGACACGGCGCTGAGTGGTTCGCTTGGGCGCGCGTCGGGCGAGATCGTGGGGACCTATGCCATCAGCCTCGGGACGGTGACATCGGAGAACAACACCAACTACACGGTGTCACTTGCCACGACGCCGGTGCTGTTCTCGATCACGCCGAAGTAGGTGACAGTGACGCCGGACGCCGGCCAGAGCAAGGTCTACGGCACCGTTGCCGATCCGGCGCTCACTTACAGGACTTCAGGACTGGCGAACGGCGACACGGCGCTGAGCGGTTCGCTTGGGCGCGCGTCGGGCGAGATCGTAGGGACCTACGCCATCAGCCTCGGGACGGTGACATCGGAGAACAACACCAACTACACGGTGTCGCTTGCCACCACGCCGGTGCTGTTCTCGATCACGCCGAAGGCGGTGACCGTGACTCCGGACGGCGGCAAGAGCAAGGTTTATGGCACGGTTACCGATCCGGTACTTACGTACACGACTTCAGGGCTGGGGAACGGCGACATCGGGCTGAGCGGTTCGCTCGGGCGCGCGGCGGGTACTAATGTCGGGACCTACACCATCAGCCTTGGAACGGTGACATCGGAGAACAACGCCAACTACATGGTTTCGCTTGCCGCCACGCCGGTGACCTTTGCCATCACGCCTAAGACGCTTGACGTCACGGTCGTCCAAAACCCGACCAAGGATTTCGACGGCAACAGGAACGCCATACTAACCCCGGCCAACTACAGCGTGGCCAACTTGGTGGGGACGGAATCTGTCAGGGTTACCAAGACCTCGGGTGTGTACGACAGCGCCGCCGTCGGCACTTGGAACGTCACCGTTACGTTGGCCTCGGGCGATTTCGTCCCTGGTCCCGGCACGCTGCCGGCCAACTATACCCTGCCGACACTGGCCACGGGTTCCGGCACGATCAACAAAAAGGCCCCGACCGTTACGGCATGGCCGACGGCCTCGGCCATCACCTGCGGCCAGTTGCTGAGCGCCTCGACGCTGACCGGCGGCACGGCCTCGGTGCCCGGCAGTTTCGCGTTCACCACACCCGAAACCACCCCCAACGCGGGCACATACAGCGCCGTCGTGATCTTCACGCCGAATGACGCTGCCAATTACAAGACGGTGACAGGCACGGTGAGCGTGACCGTGACGGGCGTTCCCGACACCTCCTCGCAGCCCAATCCCGACGCATGGGTGACCAACGGCTCCGTCAATGCAATCGTCCATTCGGAGGGTGTCACCTATATCGGCGGGGATTTCGACTATGTGGGGCCCAACACCGGGTCCGCCGTGCCGCTCGATACCGCGACGGGGCAACCCGTCGCCGTCTACCCCAAGGTCAACGGCGATGTTTATGTGACCATCCCGGACGGCGCGGGGGGCCGGTATATCGGCGGCTGGTTCTCGCAAGTGGGTAACGTGGCGCGACAGTGTATCGCCCATATCCTGTCCGACGGTTCCGTGGATGCCGCATGGCATCCCGACGCAAGCGGCGGCGGTGTCTATGCCCTTGCGGTCTCCGGGTCGACGGTCTACGTGGGCGGTCGCTTCACGTGCATTGGCGGGAAGATGCGCAGAAACATTGCCGCGCTAGACGTCGTGTCCGGCAATGCGACCGACTGGAACCCCGACCCGAGTAGAGGGACTCAAGACGACTTTGATGTTATTGCGCTTGCGGTCTCCGGGTCGACGGTCTACGCGGGCGGGTCTTTCTGGAGAATAGGCAGGCAAGAGCGCCACAATATCGCCGCGCTGGACATCTCCACGGGCGATGCCACCGCCTGGGACCCCCACGCGAACGATTTTGTCCATGTCCTTGTGGTCTCTGGATCGACGATCTATGCGGGCGGAGGGTTCACGACTGTTGACGGGCAAACGCGCAAACGGATTGCCGCGATGGATACCACCACGGGCGAGGTCACCGCATGGGACCCCAATGCGGACAATAATGTTTTTGCTCTTGCGGTCTCCGGGACGACGGTGTATGCGGGCGGCCGCTTCACGCACATCGGCGGAGAGACGCGCCATAACATCGCCGCGCTGGACGCGGAGAGCGGAAGCGCCACCACTTGGGACCCCTACGGGAGCGACGCAGGAGGCTCCGACAGCGTTGGTGCTCTTGCGGTCTCCGGGGCGACGGTGTATGCGGGCGGGTATTTCACACGCATCGGCGGAGAGACGCGCCATAACATCGCCGCGCTGGACACGGTGACCGGACATGCAACCCCATGGAACCCCAACGCTGGTGGCGGTGTCTTTGACCTTGCGGTCTCCGGGACGACGGTGTATGCGGGCGGGCAGTTCACAAGCCTCGGCGGGCAGACGCGCAACCATCTGGCCGCGCTGGACGTGTCAGGCGTTCCCACTGCCTGGGACCCCAACGCCAGTGGCAGTGTCTATGCGCTTGCGGTCTCCGGGACGACGGTGTACGCGGGCGGGTATTTCACACGCATCGGCGGAGAGACGCGCCACCATGTCGCCGCGCTGGATGCCGCGACGGGCATGGCCAACACCGCCTGGAACCCCGACGCGAGCAATGGGGATAGAGACTGTGCTGTTCTTGCTTTCGCGATCTCTGGTGAGACGGTGTATGCGGCCGGAAGGTTCGTGCTAATCGGCGGGCAGGCGCGCACCAATATTGCCGCACTGGACGCCACGACGGGTCAGGCTACCGCCTGGACGTCCAATGCGAGCAATGTATATCTCGCCGATTCCGTCTATGCGCTTGCGGTCTCTGAAGCGACCGTGTATGCGGGCGGACAGTTTACGACCATCGGCGGGCAGTCGCGATACAATATCGCCGCGCTGGACGCCGTGACCGGCGATGCCACTGCTTGGGACCCCCACGCATACGGTGCTGTCAATGCGCTTGTGGTCTCCGGGACGACGGTCTATGCGGGCGGAGCGTTCACGAATATCGGCGGGCATGCGCGCAACTATGTAGCCGCTATTGACGCCACGACGGGCCTGGCCACGGAATGGAACCCCAACGCGGGCAACATGGTCCGTGCCCTTGCGGTCTCCGGGGCGACGGTCTACGTCGGCGGCGACTTCACTCTTATTGGCCCACAGTCACGCAACCACATCGCCGCTATTGACACCACGACGGGCCATGCAACCACCTGGGCCCCCAGTGCGAACGGCTCTGTCAGAGCCCTTGCGGTGTCGGATGCGACGTTGTGCGCCGGGGGCTTTTTCTCGACAATTGGTGGAAGTGATCGGGCACACTATGCCCAGTTTAATCTTCCGTCCCCGCCTGCCGCGCCGACAAATCCCGGCGCGACGAGCATTGGCGTCGATACCATCACGTGGACCTGGCAGGATCATTCGGGCGACGAGACGGGCTTCAAGATTTATGACGACCCCGGCGCCGGTCCGCCGGTGACGCTGCAAACCACGACGGCGGCGGACACAACGTCCTGGCAGCACAGCGGCCTGCTTGCGAACACGCGATATGCCTTCCAGGTGGCGGCGACCAATCTGATCGGCGACAGCGCGATGACGGCGAATTACGCGGCGTGGACGCTGGCGGCAACGCCCATGGCGCCCGTGGTGAACACCCCGGCCATTTCGACGCTTAAAGTGGCGGTTGGCGCGGGCGACGGTAATCCGTCAGGGACGGCATACGCCATTCACTGCATGCCCGTGGACCAGTGGGTGCAGGCGGACGGCACACTGGGTGCGGCGGCGGTCTACAAGACCGCGGCGGCCTGGGGTGCCAAGACCGTGACCGGTCTTGCGCAGGGGACGGAGTACACGTTCACCGTGACCGCGCGCAACGGCGCGGGCGTGGAGACCGTCGCCGGGCCCGGAACAACACTCCGGACAAGCGGGAACATGGCTCCCGTAATCACCCTTGCGGCGGGCACGAACCCGCAGGTGATCGAACGCTGCGCGGCGTACAGCGAACTGGGCGCCTCCGTGACCGACACCGAAGACGGCGGTCCCATGTCCTGGCCGAACGTCCTGACGGGCGGCCATTGGGCCATCGACACCACCGCCTTGAACACGGAGATTGCGGGCAGCTACGAGGTGACCTATCACTACACCGACTCGGGCAACACCAGCGGCATTTCGCAGACCGGCACCGCCACACGCACGGTGAGGGTGGTGGACACCACGGCGCCGGTGATTGACCCGGTGGATGCCGTAACGCTGGATTGCGGCGAGCCCTATGCGGAAGCGGGAGCGCAGGCCCACGACACCTGCGGGGCCGTTCTGACAAATGTTTCGCACGTCAGCGATTTGGT
>CAIXUF010001207.1 GCA_903922535.1 Candidatus Hydrogenedentota bacterium | reverse complement strand
CCTGTTTGCCTTCGAAGGCTACAGAGATATGGTCCGCATGCTCGAGGAGGAATCTCAAACGCCGCATTACTTCAACAGGAACAAACAGTTCAGCGCTGAGACGACTCTGGATATGGACCTGCCGAATCTGTTCGGCAACAAGTACCTGTTCTCGTTGAACGTGGGGGGGCATGACTTCGTCGCACACGACGCCCGGGTAACTGTAAAGTCAACAAGCAATGATACGGCAAGCGTGTTGGTTGTGGGAAACGTGTCCGTTATAGCCCCCAACCTGTTTCTTCCCGGGAAGACGGACTCGGGGGTCGTGGTCGGCGGGGATTCAAGAACAGTTACGCTGGCTCCGGGGCATTCTGCCTCTCTGCCCATCACTTATACCGGGTTCAGCAAGGCGATAATGGGGCTTATGAAGGCGCATTATTTGACGGTTGAGACTTTTCTGGGGCCTTGGCGGATGCCACGAACGTTGACCGAATCCTATTGGGTGCTGGGAGTGGGTGAAGGACTGCCGTCTGCGCCGGGTGCGAAGTCTTCAGTTCCGTCGTGCGAAGCCAAGACCGCCGAGGATTACTTTAGCCCTGTGGCTTCCATGCAGGGTCAGGTTGTCTTGAGGGACTATGCCGAATTCTTGTCAGGACCGGGGCTTGTGTCGTCGCCCGTGTTGACAGCGGCAGAACCCACTGCAACAGTCACCATCACCCCTGACGAGGGCCTTTACGCGGCTGACATCCAGGTGTTTGGGGCGGAGGATGCGCAGTTGGCGGTCCTGCTGCGCGATGAATCCGGTGCGCGCCTGGGAATTTCGGCGGCGGACGGGATGACGTATTCCGAGTTGCCGGGCATGGTCAACGACATGAGCGCCCGGCCGATTTCAATACGGCTTATGTCACCCACGGCTGGGGAGAACTACACGCTGGAAGTGTCGCTGCTTTCGCCGGGGCAGGACGACGTGCCCGTTTCGATATTCTATGAACCCGTGAAGACATCCACGGCGCTGATGACAGTCATGCCGTCGCCCTTGATGGCGGATGGAGCGCCGGGCACTGAGCATACACTGAGCGGACGTGTGGCCGAGGGTTCCTCCCAATATCCGTTGAATGGCGTGTCCGCCACCTTGAGTGTGCTTCAGTTGGAAGGCGGCAGTGCCACGCTGCCGGTTGCGGGCGATATCGCAAAGGAACTGGGCGATATACCCGCGGGTGGCCAGGCGGCCTTCGAGTGGGCGGTCTCCTACCCGGTGAATGCTCCTGTGGGTAAGTACACGGGAACCGTCACGGTTTCGTGTGCCGACACGGCGGACCTGGTGATTCCGGTTGTGGCCCTCATTCGGCAAGCCTCGGAATGCGTTTCCTTCTATGAAGGGCCGACGCAAGAGGCGGAAGTGGCCTTCAAGAAACTGGTCTTTAACGAACAGGGCAAGGCGTCGACCTGGGTTCATATTCCGGAAGGGGGAGTGGCCCTGTATGGCACGATGGGCATTTCGGGCGCCACGGCCACCGTGTCTGGCGTGTCTGCGGACATTGGCGACAAGGGCGACCTTGATTGGGAGTTTGCAGGCGTTCTCGACATGGGCGTCGCCATCAACGGCATTCAAACGGCCATCAACACCTACATTGCCTCGCAGCCACCGATCAACGATGGCTGGGATGTTCCCATTGTGGTTTACGGTCCCGCGGGTGAGGCCGTAATGCTGAACGGCATCCAGGTCTACCTCGAATATGATGGCGCCCCACCCCCGGCGGTGGAGAGCATCATACGTGCCGGGACAAGCGACAGTAACGGGGATTCGGTGTCATTTGACATAACCTTCTCTCGCGACGTTTTCGGCGTTGATGCGGCAGCCTTTGTGATTGATGACGGGGTTGGTGGTGCAAGCGGTGCGTCGATCATCGCCGTAACGGGCAACGGCCACACGTACACCGTGACGGTTGCCACAGGGTCCGGCGGCGGCAACCTCGGTATCAACTTGGTGGACAATGACTCGATTGTGGATTCGATTGGCCGGCCCCTGGGTGGACCGGGAAGCGGCAACGGCAGTTACGCGGACGGCGAACGGTACAGGATTGACAAGGTCGCGCCAACGGTGACCGTCAATCGGGCGTCGGGACAGCGCGATCCCACAAACGCCTCCGCGATAGACTTCACCGCGGTATTCAGCGAGGCTATCAATCCGGTCACGTTCACGCCCTCGAGCGTGAATGTTGCGGGAGCGGCCGGCGGAGACAAAACGGTGGCGTTGTCAACAGCAGACAACATCACGTGGAATGTGTCCGTGACTGGAATGGCAAGCCCCGGCACGGTGACCGTCAGCATCCCGGCAAACGCGGCTCAGGATGCGGCAGGCAACGGCAATGCTCCCTCCTCGAGCACGGACAACACAGTGACCTGGAGTTGGGAAGTGTTGGCGATAACTGTACCGGACATCGCCGGTGAGCCCGGTGCGGCAGCGGAGAGTATGCTCATCGGCGCGGGGCTGACGCTCGGCACGGTGTCGCGACAATGTAGCAATGCTGTGGCGGCGGGTCTGGTGATCGGTCAGACCCCGGCGGCGGGGACGGTATATTACGGCAGCACGGTTGACTTGGCTATTTCCACGGGGCCGTGCCCCAGTAGTCTCACCGTCACCGCCCCGAACGGCGGAGAGACCTGGGCGCAGCGTTCAGCCAACCTCATCACTTGGGACCCGACCGGTGTGACCGGCGCGGTGGCTGTCCTTCTCAACGAAAACGGCGCGGACACCCTCTGGCTTGGCGCGGCACCGGCTTCGGTCGGGCAAATGGCGTGGACCATTCCCTCCTCGGTGACACCGGGCGGCGCATACCGGATTCATCTGATCTCCGCGGAGAACAACTCGGTTGAGGACCTGAGCGACGGTACCTTCACCATCGCGCCCGCCTCAGTAGTGCCGCTTACGGTGAACTCCCCGAATGGCGGAGAGGAGTGGATTCAGGGCGAAACACAGACCATCACCTGGACCGCATCCGGCGTGACGGGCGACGTGGCCGTCCTGCTGAATGCGCCCGGCACGGACAGCGTGTGGGTGGGCGCGGTTGCGGCTGCGGACGGGGAGATATCGTACACGGTTCCCGCGTCGGTGATGCCGGGCAGCGCATACCGGGTGCAGGTGATCTCCGGAAGCGACAACGCGATTGAGGACCTGAGCAACGGCACCTTCACGATCATTGCGCCCCCGCTCACGCTGCGTTCGCCGAACGGCGGCGAGACCTGGGTTCCGGGTCTGCCGCAGCTTGTGACGTGGAACGCCCGGGCCGATTTGACGGGCGCGGTGGCGGTCCTGCTGGACGTGAACGACACCGACGTACTTTGGATGGGTTCGGCCCTGGCACAGGATGGGGAACTGTCCTGGACCGTTCCCCCGAACCAGACCCCGGGCAGCGCGTACCGGGTCCACATCATCTATGGCGACAACAACCGCTATGCCGACCTGAGCGACGGCACCTTTACCATCGAACCCACCCCCAGCCTGGCCTCGCTTGCGGTCACCGCACCGAACGGCGGGGAGTCTTGGGCGCAGGGCTCTTCCCACACCATCACGTGGAATGAGACGGGTGTAACAGGCGAAGTGGCCGTCTTCCTGGATGTGAACGGGACCGACATGGTGTGGCTTGGCCAGACAGGGGCTTCGGCCGGGCAGTTCTCCTGGACGGTTCCCGCCTGGGTGACGCCGGGGAACGCGTGCAAGATCCTGGTGATTTCGGCGGACGACAATGCGGTTGAGGATCTGAGCGACGCCGCGTTCACCATCGCGCCTGCCAACGCCACGGCTTCGCTTGCGGTCAACTCGCCGAACGGCGGAGAGTCCTGGCCGCAGGGCTCGGCCCAAACCATCACGTGGAACGGGAGCGGCGTGACGGGACTCGTGGCCGTGTTCCTGAATGTGAACGGGGCGGACACCGAATGGCTTGGCGCGGCTTCGGCCTCTGCCGGACAATTCTCCTGGACGGTTCCCTTTTGGGTGACCGAAGGCGGCGCGTACAGGATCCATGTGGTATCTGCGGACAACAACGCGGTGGAGGACCAGAGCGACACCCCCTTCACCATCGCATCCATGGTGCCCCCGATCATAGTCACCTCGCCGAACGGCGGCAATCGCTGGATTCAGGGCACAACCCAGGTGGTCACCTGGACCCCGACGGGCGTAACCGGTGACGTGGCTGTCCTCCTTTGGGAAAACGGGGTGGACGTGCAATGGATTGGCACGGCCCCGGCTTTGGCCGGGCAACTGCCCTGGACCGTTCCCGCCTGGGTGAGCCCGAGCAGCTTGTACAGGGTCCATGTGATCTCCGGGATCAACAATGCGTTTGAGGATCTGAGCGATGACCCATTCACCATCGCCTCCGGAACACCCCCGCTGACGCTCAGTTCGCCGAACGGCGGGGATCTGTGGATTCAGGGCGTGACCCAGACCATCACCTGGAACCAGACCGGCGTGACCGGTGACGTGGCCATTCTTCTAAATGACAACGGCACGGACATCATGTGGCTCGGAAAGACTGCGG